>JAAGZM010000509.1 GCA_024206355.1 Gammaproteobacteria bacterium
GAGGCAATAAAGTTCTCTCCAATTCCTATGCCGATGACTAAGGGAGAACCTTGTCTTGTTGCAATGATAGAGCCTGGATTATCGGTATCGATTACTGCAATTGCATAAGCACCCTCAAGACTTTTAGTCGCTTCACGAACAGCATCTATCAATGATGTTGTAGATTTTTGACAGTCATGAATGAGATGAACAATGGTTTCTGTATCTGTATCTGAGGTAAAAATGTAGCCCTTTGCCTTTAATTCTTCTCGAAGCGTTTCATAATTTTCAATAATACCATTATGGACAACCGCTATTTTTTCGCTGGATATATGGGGGTGAGCGTTCGCCTCATTAGGAATACCATGTGTCGCCCATCGAGTGTGTGCTATACCTTGACCACCTGATATAGGTGATTGAGTCTGAGCTTCTTGCAGCGCCTGAACTTTACCTAACTGTCTAAGTCGTTGTAAGTTACCATCTTCATTGATAACTACCATACCCGCAGAATCATAACCTCGATATTCAAGTCTCTTAAGACCTTCGATAAGAAGTTGTGCCACATCCCTTTGAGCAACTGCTCCAACTATTCCACACATACTATTAAATACCTCTACTTACTTCTTAACTGGACGTTTCCAGTTAGCAATTTCACGTTGCTTGATTCTACTAATTACCAATGAATCCGCTGAAACATCGGCCGTTACAGTTGTACCAGCTGCGATTGTTACGCCTTTGCCAATTCTTACTGGAGCAACAAGCTGTGTATCAGATCCTACAAACACACCATCCTCTAGTACTGTTTTATGCTTATTAGCACCATCATAATTGCAGGTAATTGTTCCTGCGCCAACATTTACATTTTTTCCTATTTCACTGTCACCAATATAAGATAAGTGTCCTGCCTTAGAGCCATCACTAATTATAGACTTCTTTACTTCAACAAAATTCCCTATGTGTACATCTTCTTTTAAAACTGTACCCGGCCTTAAGCGTGCAAAAGGCCCAACACTCGATTCACTACCTATCACAGTATTTTCAATGACTGTATTTGCTTTGATATGCACATTTTCGCCTATCGAGCAATCTTTAAGAATACAGTTTGCACCAATATATGAACCTGTACCAATGCACACTTCACCCTTTATAATGACATTAATATCAATTGTTACATCTTGTGCAATATCAACATTGCCTCTGATATCAAATCGCATAGGATCATAAAGCGTCACCCCATTGTCCATTAGCAGGTTTGCTTGGATGCTTTGATAGTGTCGTTCTAAC
>JAAGZM010000510.1 GCA_024206355.1 Gammaproteobacteria bacterium
ACGCTGTGCAATTCTGCTTACAATTTGAAACATCATGAAACTGGATCAATTTGATCTAAATTACTTAGAATAAATGCAGGTTTAGATAATCTGATAAAAATATTGGAGTTCCCTATAATTAATACTAACCTTGTGCATCTAATAATTCATGAGGCGATTTCCTATTTATCAGGAGTCACTTGAATACTACAAATCTAATAACACGGAGCTTACTATGATTGAACTCACAATAAATGGTAATAAAAGTAAAATAGATGGCGATCCAGAAATGCCATTAATGTGGTATTTACGTGACATACAAAAACTGACAGGAACCAAATTTGGATGCGGTATTGGTCAATGCGGCGCCTGTACTGTCCATATTGATGGCAAAGCGGTACGGTCTTGTATTACCCCAGTTTCCCAGGTAGCAGGGAAATCAATCACTACAATTGAAGGCTTATCTGAAAATGGCGAACATCCTGTACAAAAAGCATGGCTAGAAGAAGATGTTCCCCAGTGTGGATATTGTCAGGCTGGACAAATTATGGCTACTGCTGAGTTCATTAAAAATCACCCGGAACCAAGCAATCAGGATATTGATGAAAACATAACTAATTTATGTCGTTGTGGCACCTATGTCAGGATCAGAAAAGCCATAAAAAGAGCTGCAGAAATCCAGAAGGAGGAATCGTAAAATGAAAACTTCTAAAGTGGATATGCAATGGCAACCAAACATTAATCGTCGCCAATTTATGGTTAGTGGATTAACTGTTGGAGGGGGCTTTTTAGTCGGCGGTATTATTCCTTCAGTTGTAGAAGGCAAACCAGCATCAAATAAAGAACAACAGATTGGTTTTTTTATCGAAATTTTACCT
>JAAGZM010000511.1 GCA_024206355.1 Gammaproteobacteria bacterium
ATTAATGCATGAGTATTTGGCTGGAGAATCAGCTGTAACACCTAAGGATGAACATGTATGTCGCTATTGTGATTTACATGGGCTTTGTCGGATCGGTGAGATGAAAATGCGCAGTCTGGTGGATGCATAATGAATAGAGTCGTCGATTACAAAGCACGTGAGCAAGCTCTCGATTGCAGCCAGTCATTTATTATTCAAGCACCAGCAGGTTCTGGTAAAACAGAACTATTAACACAACGTTTTCTTGCACTATTATCAACTGTTGACCAACCTGAAGAAATTCTGGCTATTACTTTCACACGTAAAGCGGCCAGTGAAATGCGCGAGAGAATTATTCATTCTCTTAAACTAGCAAGCAACTTAAACCAACAGCCAGACACTGAGCCAGAAACAACAACTTGGGCACTAGGCAAAAAAGTACTACAACAAAATGATCATTGTCATTGGAATTTACTCAGTAATCCACAACGTTTGCAAGTACAAACCATTGATGGTTTTTGTGCTAGCTTAACTCGCCGTTTGCCTTATCTATCTGGCCTAGGATCAGAAGCAAATACTACAGAACGCTCAGTAATCCTTTATCAAGAAGCTGCTCGTCAGACACTTGCATTAATTAATTCTAAGCAAGACTCGTGGACACAACCAATAGAAACGTTGCTGTTGCATCTCGATGGTAATCAAAGCCGAGCAGAAATGCTGCTTGCAGATATGTTAGCTAAAAGAGAACAGTGGTTAAGGCACCTCATACATGATGAAAATGACTTCGCTGAGCTTAGAGTATTTTTGCAACAATCATTAAAAAATTTATTAGCTGAAGAGTTAGCAGACAAATCAAAATATTTAACTAAAAATGAAATTGAAGAGCTACAGGCACTTAGCCAATACGCCTATGAAAATCTTCTAAATTCAGATAAAAGTCCAGACTTTTTTGACAATTTTGATGGTGAACTTTCTCCACAAATTAATCTTCAAACATACCCTCAATGGCAAGCGATTAGTACCTGGCTATTAACTGGTACGGGGGCTATGAGAAAGACCATGAATATAAATAGTGGATTTCCAGCACCAAGTTCTGGCGAAGATGCTGCACAGAAAGAACACTTTAAACTTATGAAGGCACGTATAAGCACACTACTAGAATCTCTTCGTGATAACCAATCACTATTTTTCGAACTACAAAAGTTGCCACCTATTGAATACGATGAGACACAATGGCAATTAATTGAAGCTTTGATGTCCTGTTTAAAACTTGCAACGGGACTGCTTAAAGTTATCTTCTCGCAAAAAAGTGAAATGGATTTTCAAGAAGTGTCTCTGCGTGCCATGCAGGCATTAGGTGATGAAGAGCAACCTACCGACTTAACTTTAGCTTTAGATTATCAACTCAAGCATATTCTTATTGATGAGTTTCAAGACACTTCCCATGGACAGTTTCATTTACTTGAAAAACTACTGCGTGGTTGGCAGCATGATGATGGTCGGAGTTTATTTTTAGTCGGTGATCCCATGCAGTCTATATACCGCTTCAGAGAAGCCGATGTGGGTTTATTTTTAAGAGTTAGGAATCTGGGTATTGCCAATATTCATCCGCAACCATTACAGCTGACAGTCAACTTTCGCTCTACTGCTAATATTGTTAACTGGGTTAATCAGAATTTTTGTAAAATCTTGCCTGAGCAAGAAAATATTAGCCACGGTGCTGTAAGTTATGCTGAGTCAATGGCTTTTGATACTAGCCAATCTGGTGGCATTAGTGTTTACCCATTTTACAATGATGATGGTGTAGCTGAATCGAAACAAATCACAAAGCTAGTCAAAGAACATTCTGACAATCATCCTCAACTTACATTAGCGGTTTTAGTTAAAAGCCGTTCACAACTTGCTAACTTAATACCCGAATTTCAAAAAGCAGGATTAAAGTTCAAAGCAACCGAAATTGAACAGCTGGGTCATCGTCCAGTTATTACCGATCTTCAAATGTTTACGCGAGCTATTACTGATCCAAGCGATCGTGTTGCATGGCTTGCGTTATTACGTGGTCCTTGGTGTGGTTTAGTCTTATCTGATCTGCTTGTTATATCTCAGACTAAGCATTCTATTATTTTACAAAACTGCCAGAGTAAGAATGTTATTCAACAACTATCAGATGATGGTGCAAAGCGACTCCATCAGTTATTAGCAAAAGTAATACCTTGGACAAGTTTTAATAGTCGAGGCAACATCCGTAAAAATGTTGAGGGCTGTTGGTTGAGTATTGACGGCCCATGTTTTATTGATGCAGAAATTGATCTTCAGGCAGCTGAGCTCTACTTTGATTTGTTGTCATCAATTGAACAGGGTGGCTCGATAAAAGACTCTCAAGATTTGCAACAACAGTTATCCGAATTATATGCACCAGTGGCTTCTGATGCGGATCCCAACTTACAGTTAATGACAATACATAAATCTAAAGGCCTTGAATTTGATACGGTGATCCTTCCAGCGCTTAACGCCGGTTCAAAACAAGATGTTCATACACTCTTACGCTGGATGGAAGTTTCATTCAAAGAAAGTAACGGTCTATTAATGGCGCCTATTCATGCCCATATTAATGAGCCAAATTCTGTCTATGATTATCTGAGTAGTATCGCGAAAAAACAACGTCAATACGAAGCAGGAAGACAACTATATGTGGCCTGCACTCGCGCTAAAAGACAGTTGATTTTGACAGCGACTCTAAAAACAAAAGAAGATCTAGAAGTCGATAAGTTAGTAGCCAAAACAGGCAGCCAACTGTCTGAGTTATGGCCTGCTGTTGTTGAAGATTTTACCGTTGAGTTTAACCGCATACAGACTTGCCAATCAGAAACACGAACTGAGATAGAAGAAGAAAAACACTGTAGTCTCCAAAGAACTTCTCAGCTGAATTCAAACTCTGAAAAACTATTCAAAGAACAACCATTATATGACATCCAGACATCACCTTCTTTAGAACAACCGATACTATTCGCCGCATCTGCTATGAAAAGGCATGTGGGTACACTCACCCATAGCTGGTTAGAACAAATAGCAGGCAATATTGAACAATGGCCTGTAGAACGTGTTCATCAACAGCAGAAAACATTCAGTAACCAACTACAACAACTCGGAGTTGCCGCTGTAGATTTAGCTAAGGCTGTGGAGTTGGTAACAATCAACCTTCAACAAACTCTTACGGATCCTCAAGGTATTTATTTACTTTCACAACACCAAGATTCCGCTACTGAGGTTGCACTCGAACGATTTGAAGAAGGCGAATTTAAAAGCTATATCATCGATCGAAGTTTCATTGATAAAGACGGTACGCGATGGATTATTGATTATAAAACGAGTACTCATCAAGGATCAGGAAGAGATAACTTCCTCTCCGATCAAAAACGGCATTACCAAGAGCAACTCGAAAACTATGCTTCATTATTCGCAGAGCTTGAAACTTGCCCTATCAAACTGGTACTGTATTTTACAAGTTATCAGAAGTTAATTAGCTGGCAATGGCAAAAGGACAAATCATGAACAATCATCACGATCATCATCACTGCATAGAAAAGGCAATGGAAGCCGCTGTATCTATTTGTGATAAAAATGGTCTACGTTTCACCAAAATCCGACGTCGTGTATTACAACTTGTGTGGGATAACCATGAAGCAATTAAAGCCTATGATATTCTTGAGCTATTACAAAAAGACGACTCTTCTGCCAAACCACCAACAGCTTATAGAGCCTTAGATTTCTTATTGGAGCACGGTTTTATTCATAGAATTGAATCACTCAATGCCTATATTGGATGCCCTCAGCCAGAACATACTCATCACTTTCAACTATTAATATGTAATCAATGCGGATTAGTCAAAGAAATGGATAAACCTGAACTAGCATCTAGCCTTGAAAAATACGCGCAAGAAGCTGAGTTTTC
>JAAGZM010000512.1 GCA_024206355.1 Gammaproteobacteria bacterium
AAGCACTTCGTATCTTGGGATACCCTAATAATCCGAAGGTTAAAATTGAGCGATTTGAGTTGCTCAGTGATGATATTAAATTTGGACAGAGTCTAGAAATAGAACTTAAATTAAGTTCAGGCTCTGAGGTTAGTGAAAATCTATTAATTGACTATGTAATTTATCATATGAAAGCAAACAACAAGCTATCTCCAAAAGTCTTTAAATGGTGTAAAAAGAAAACTGCTAAAGGTGAGTTATTAGTTTTAAATAAAAAACACCCATTCAGAAAAATTTCTACTCGAAAGTATTACTCTGGGACTCATGAAATTCATTTACAAATAAACGGCAATATTCTTGCGAAACAAGAGTTTCATCTGACAGTTTAATCAGCTATTGCTGATCCTTTAGTAGTATTTTAAAATACGGTTGTATCAAAATTAAAGGCCAGAAAATATCATGTTCTCTCGTAAAATATCAATAGCGCCAATGCTCGATTGGACAGATCGCCATGATCGTTTTTTCCTGAGACTAATTAGTAGTCACGCAGTTCTTTATACGGAAATGGTTACCACGGGAGCTATTATCCATGGTGATAAACAGCGTCATCTTGATTTTGATGAAGCAGAGCAACCTCTAGCTATTCAATTAGGCGGTAGTGATCCATCAGACTTAGCCAAGTGTGCGGTTATTGCTGAGAAGTGGGGATATCAGGAAATCAATCTGAATGTTGGTTGTCCTAGTGATAGGGTGCAGTCTGGAAAGTTTGGAGCATGCTTGATGGCTGAGCCGGAGCTCGTTCGAGATTGTCTTAAAGCGATGATAGATAAGGTAACTGTCCCCGTATCTGTTAAGACGCGCATTGGTATTGATCGGCAAGATTCCTTTGATGAGTTACATCATTTTATTTCAACAGTTAAAGGATCTGGCTGTAACATTTTTATTATTCATGCTCGTAAGGCTTGGCTTGATGGATTAAGCCCTAAAGAGAATAGAGATATACCTCCTCTTTGTTACGACAGAGTTTACAAGATAAAGGAGCTGTTTCCTGAGTTAGAAGTCATTATAAATGGTGGTATCAAGACATTGGATGAGGCGGAAGAACATTTAAAATATGTTGATGGAGTTATGATAGGGCGTGAAGCTTATCAAAACCCATATTTACTATCAGATGTCGATCAGCGATTTTATGGTGACGCTCATAAGAAACCTACTAGAGATGAGATTATTACTCTTTTAAAGCCGTACATAAAGAGACACCTAGAGTTGGGAGGTAAGCTTGGTCAAATCTCTCGCCATATCCTAGGTTTGTATCAATCTAAACCTGGCGGAAAGTATTGGCGACGCATAATCAGCGAACAAGCTCATATTGCTGGAGCAGGGATTGAAGTACTTGATAATGCGCTTGCAGCTGTACATGAACAGAGTGAACGGATACGAAATAGATTGGTGAATATGGCTAATGATTCGTAATATTTCCACTAGTATGCATTTCACAAAAATACTCAACAATAAAAATAGTCTATAAATTTCAACAAGATAGATCATATAAAAATTTCTGGCACGATTTCTGTATTACCTTAAGTATTAATTAAAAAAATTCATTTACAACAGAGGAAATAACAATGGGAATCTTCACACGTTTTGCCGATATCGTAAATTCAAATCTAAATTCTATGCTTGATAGAGCAGAGGATCCTGAAAAAATGCTTAAGCTTATTATTCAGGAAATGGAACAAACACTCGTAGAAGTTCGAACTTCATCAGTAAAAACAATTGCTGAAAAGAAAGAGCTAAAGCGTCGAATGACTGATGCTGCACGTCATGTTAGTCGTTGGGCAGACAAGGCTGAGTTAGCAGTTAGTAAAGGACGAGATGATTTAGCTAAAGCAGCACTAATTGAAAAGCGAGATCTACAGGAATCTTTTGAAATTCATGAGAAAGAAATGGCAGAGCTTGAAGCATCTTTGATACGTTTAAATGAAGACATTGGACGTCTGCAAGAAAAGCTGCTTGAAGCTAAGAGTCGTCGTGATGTGATGAAGCTAAGACAAAAAACAGTAACAGGCAGAATTAAGGTAAAGCGTCAGCTTGATAATAAATCAATTGATGATGCGTTCACAAAATTTGAACTTTACGAACAAAAAATGGACCGATTAGAAGCCGAAGTAGAGTCTTATGATTTGGGTAAAGGACAGAGTCTCAGTGATCAAATAGAACAACTTGTAGTCGATGAAAAAGTTGAAGAAGAATTTGAAGCTTTAAAAGTAAAATTAAAAAAAGCTAGTTAATAACCGGAAAATATTTCACAGCAACATTTATCTGAAATAGATAGGAGCAGGAGATGAAATTTAATGACAGAGAAAAAGTGATATCCCGCAACAAGCTGTATAAAAATACTAGGAAAGCGAAGTTTATGGGTGTTTGTGCTGGTCTGGCTGATTTCTTTGATACGGATCGACACTTGATCCGTATCTTGACAATTGTTTCAGCTCTATTTTTCACTATGCCAACTATATTTGTGTATGTTGTACTGAGTGTTGTGCTACCACGTAGGCCTGATTGGAGTTATTTTTAAAATGAAAATTAGAAACCGGGTGCTTTGTTATTTATTTCTTGCACTTGTCTGCTATACGTTGGCAGCATCCGTATCAACATCAGTTTCTGTAATGCTCTTCTTGGGTATTGGTGTAATTGCCGAGTTATTAATGTGGTTTAATCTATTTAATCGCAATAAAATTATTTAGGTACAAGTCTAACGCGAAATCGTGGATAATTAGCACATCTTAAAAAGATTAAAGCAAACAGCGATATCCGGAGAATTGGGAACATGGAAAACAACTCATCAGACAAGACAGCATCAGATGCAGGGATTTTAACTGAATCTCAATCAGGCAAATCTAAAATAATTTTGATAAGTATTTTATTGCTGATTGTAACTGGTTATTTTATCAGTATTTATTGGAGTTTTGAGCCTGATCCTGTCAATGTAGCTAGGATTGGTGATAGCAGTAACAATATTACGGGCTATACATTCGTCAGTACCTTAGCTGATGTAACGGAAATCTTATTAGATAAACCGGGTGGCTTTTTAGGTAACGATGTTGTTCCACCTAGCTTGTTTATGGACAATATGCCGGCATTTGAATACGGCGCTCTCATACAAAGTCGCGACTTAACGCGTAGCATGAGAAAAGAGTTTTCTCGATCTCAATCTCAATCATCAGAGCAAGAAGATCTAAAAAAAGCTGAGCCGAAGATATATATTGCCCATGGTAGTTGGGCGTTACCAAGTGCTGAAGGTGAATATCGAGAAAGCATTAAAGCTGTACGCGCTTACCTCAATAAACTTTCTAATCCTAATCATCCTGAAACTCAGTTTTATGCTCGCGCTGATAATTTGAGAGAGTGGTTAGGAGAAGTTTCCAACAGGCTAGGTTCATACTCACAACGATTATCAGCAAGTGTTGGACAAGAAAGAATTAATATCGATTTAGCAGGGGACAGTACTGCTACTCAATCAACCAAAGGCTCAAAAAGCCTAGAAGTGAAAACACCTTGGTTAGAAATTGATGATATTTTCTATGAAGCCAGAGGTGCTACCTGGGCACTTGCTCAATTTTTACGAGCCGCTGAAGTTGATTTTGCTGAGGTTCTTGCAAAGAAAAATGCACAGGCTAGTCTAAAACAAATTATTCGTGAACTTGAAGCTACTCAAGAGACAATCTGGAGTCCAATGATCTTAAACGGTGGCGGCTTTGGTTTTGTCGCTAACCACTCCCTCGTTATGGCATCCTATATTTCAAGAGCTAATGCTGGGTTAATTGATTTAAGAGATTTATTGTCACAAGGCTAAATTAGTCGATTTCATTTTTATTTCCATTCTGCACTTTGATATAAGCCTTGATTTTTTTATCAAGGCTCTACAAACCTTTCTTCACTTCTGCGCATCTAATAGTTAAAGCAACTGGTAAAGATGCGATATTTGAGTTTATTATTAGTAGATAAAACGATAAATAATAAAACAAGAGAGTCTATAAGTTTGACGAATAACGACCAAATCGATGAAGTTATGCTGATAACCCGTGTCAAACAAAATGACTTACAGGCTTTCGAGCAGTTGTACCGTATACATTCTGGTCGTGTATTTGCTCTTTGTTTGCGATTATCAGCTAATAGAGCTTTAGCAGAAGAACTTTCGCAGGAAGCTTTTGTTAGAGCTTGGCAGAAAATAAGAATGTTTCGAGGTGAGAGTTCATTTTCTAGCTGGTTGTACCGATTAACAACAAATGTAGTTCTTAGTAGCTTAAGAAAAAAACAAATAGTTCAGGTTAATATTGATGATGTTCCAGAGCAAAGTAGTCTTACTGAGAAGCAATTAGATACTGGGGAAATTCTAGATATGGAGCAGGCGATTATGAAATTACCTGATGGTGCTAGAAAGATGTTTGTTTTGCATGATATTGAAGGCTATCAACATAACGAAATTGCTGAAATGACAGGGCTAGCAATTGGTACATCAAAAACGCAGTTACATAGAGCAAGAAAACTCCTGCAAGGATGGTTATTATGAATACAGACAACAATAGTCCAACCGATATAGCTGAACATTCTATTGTTCGTCAGGCACGTATGCTCAATGAAGAGATAGAGCCAGAAACAGATCTTTGGCCTAAAATTGCTGAACAAATTAGAGATTTACCTCAAGTGAACTTAGAACAATCATCAAGTAATCAATCATCTAATAATAGTTGGATGCCTATGGCTGTGGCTGCGAGTATGTTTATTGCTGTTGGCGCTCTTGGTTTTGCTGGATATATTAATTACTCAGTTCAACAACAAGAAGAATCAGCGATTGTCGATACATTGTTAGTAGAAGAGCAATCTACAGTCGAACTTATTGAACAACCATTTATGGTAGCAAGAACTAGTTATTTAACAGCCCTTGTTACTCAAGAGCAGCAAATGTCTCCTGAAGTTAGAGATGTATTAAAAAAGAATTTAACAATTATCGATGCTGCTACACGAGAAATTCGACAAGCATTAAAAGAAAATCCAGATGATCCATTTCTGACTGAAGCGTTACTACTAACTCGACAAAAAGAATTGGCATTACTTAATCAGGTGACTAGTCATGGGCCAGACACTATTTAGGAGTATGAAATGAAAATAATTTCCATAAATAAAATGATAATTTTGGCTACATTAACAACATTATCAGGATTAGCTTTCGCTGGTGAAAAGGTGAATGAATCACTGCAAGCAGATGCAGAAGGTGTAGTTGAAATTCATAATGTTCGCGGTAAAATTCGTGTGACGGGATGGGATGAAAATATTATCGAAGTCTCAGGTGAGTTAGATGACTTAGCTGAAAAGCTTACTTTTGAACGTCAAGACAAAGTTATTCTTATTCGTGTTGAAATGCCAAGAAAAAATATTAATCATGGCGATGGTTCTAATTTAACGATTCGTATTCCAAAAGGCAATCGAGTAGACTTTAACGGTGTATCGTCTGACTTCCTCATAGAAGACGTAGACGGCGGAATGGACGTTCGGATTGTTAGTGGCGATATCGATATTATCAATGTCCATAAGCAACTCTATGTAAGTGCCGTGAGTGGCGATGTTACTATCAAAAAATCTTCCGGAAATGCAAAACTGGGTACGGTAAGTGGCGATATTAAGGGCAAGTTTGTTGGTAGTAATATTTCTGCTGATACAGTCTCAGGTGATCTTCGGTTGCATTTAAAAGACTTCGATTCATTGAGCGCAAAAAGTGTTAATGGTGATGTGTGGGTAACTGGCCAGCTGAATGATTCAGGAAATGCAAAGTTGGGAAGTGTGAATGGAGATATTACACTTGCTTTTGAACGAGCGGTTAATGCAAGAGTAAAGGTGAAGACTGGGCCAGGTGGAGATATTGATAATAAGATATCTGATGATAAGGTTGAGCATATTTTCCCTAATCAACAAAAGTTACAAATGACGCTAGGAGATGGCTCTGCTCTTATCAAGATTGGAACAGTTAACGGATCTGTAACACTTAAAGGCAGCAATTAGTAACATTTTAATAATAGAAACAAATATATTTTGTTGTATAATAAGGGGAATAGGCAAACTATTTCCCTTTTTTAACGTCAATAGTTTTATATATATATCAGGATAATTGTAATGGCAACCAGCAGCAAGTTCCAAAATTTGGTAGAGGAACTCAAACGCAGAAGAGTATTTCGCGTTGCTACCCTATACGTGGTAGCAATGTGGCCGATTATTCAAATAGCTGACATTCTTTCCCCTGCACTCGATCTTCCTGACAATGCAATGCGTAGTTTATTGATGGTATTTATTGTTGGTTTTCCTATTGCGATTGTACTTGCTTGGTTATTTAATCTGACGCCTAAAGGGTTAGTTAAGACCGGCGATAATGTAAATCCTGAAGCAGAGCAAAGGATGATCAGTAAACATGCTGAGGTATTGATCGTTATTGGCTTACTGATAGTTGCTATTAGCTTGTTTCTTTTTCAAAGTGGTTCCTCGATTTCTTCTCAACAAGAACCGAGCAATTTATCAGCGGTATTAGATTCTCGTCAGATTGAATCTATTGCCGTATTACCATTTGTTCCTTTTAGTGAAAATAAACAAGATGAATATTTTGCTGATGGTTTATCTGAAGAGCTACTGAATGTTCTAGCAAAGATTAAAACATTAAGAGTGGCAGCACGTACTTCCTCTTTCGCCTACAAAGGTGTTAGTAGAAATATTCAAAAAGTAGGTAGAGAACTAGGTGTAGACGTAATTCTTGAAGGAAGTGTTCGTCGAAATGATGTCAATAATACCATTCGTGTTACTGCTCAGTTGATTGATATTGCAAGTGGCTCTCATTTATGGTCGGAAACTTATGATCGACAGTTTAATGATATTTTTAAGATCCAAGATGAAATCACTGCTGCGGTGGTTAGTGAACTTAAAATTACCTTATTAGGCGAAGAACAGAAGCAACTATTAGCACATGAGACCGCAACACCTGAAGCAATGGTGGCTCACTCAATGGGACGATCTGAGCTAGCAAAAAGAACTGGACCTGCAATCATTCAGGCAAGTAAATATTTTGAGCAAGCAGTGAGCAGTGACCCTTGGTATGCAACTGCATATGCAAGCCTTGCAGAATCTTATATTTTATCAATTGACTATGCGGATATGCCTAAAGAGGAATACAAAAAGAAAGCACAACAGGCGGTTAATAAAGCTTTAGAACTAGATTCAAATTTAGGTCTAGCTTGGGCAGCGCAAGGTTTAATTTATTTCTCATCTGAAGATAAAATAAAAGAGGCAAATGAAGCATTAGAAAAAGCTATTGAATTAAATCCGAGTTATGCGATGGCCTATATGTGGTATGGCTCACTACAAAAAGATCTTGATAAACGAACAAAATATCACCAGAAAGCATTTCAACTAGATCCTAAATCACCTGTTGCAGGTTATAATGTTGCAAGTAATATGCTTGAACTAGGCCAAGAAAAAGAGGCAATGGAAGTCTTTAGCAAGATAGTCGAGGCTGACCCTTTTTATCCAGGGGCCTATATGCTTGTTGGAGAGATTAGTAGGTCGAGTGGTCGGCTTGATCAGGCTATTTTACAATTCAAAAAGTCATATGAGCTTGGAGAAGCGCGAAAAAGTGCGTTTCAAATCGCAAATTTATACACTGATTTAGGTGATAAAAATAATGCTAGAACTTGGATTGATATAGCGGCAAAAGATGCGCCAGAATATTATAAAACGCAACTAAAATGGTTAGAAATTGCTTCACTTTTAATTGACGACAAGCGTGATGAAGCTTATGCAATGCTCACTGATTTAAAAAAAGTTGGCAAACCCAGTTTAAAGGGATATTTGCAGTCTACGATAGCAAACTATTTGCTAGAGGACTTCCCAGAAACAATTCGGCTGTATGAAAAAGCTATGGAGCTCAATAAAGATTCTGGAAAGAAACATATGGCTCACGATATATTGGATGTACATGTTTATGCTGCATATGCTTATCAACAACTAGAAATGATAGAACAATCTCAAAAACTGATTGATTTAGTTAATAGTGAGCAAGACAAAATCAAAGAATCAGGTAAACAAATCTCTTCTTATGCTTGGTATCGAAAATCACTAGTCCAAATGATTGAAGGTGAACAAAAAATGTCACTTATCACATTGCAAAGAGCGATAGACGAAGGATGGAGCCAAGTTTTTCGAATTCGTGAAGAGCCGATACTGAAAAATTTGAAGATAGATCCTAATTATCAAGCAATGGTTGCAGGTCTTGAGGCAAAATTGAACTTGATGAGAGAGCAACTCGCATTTGAAGAGTCGTTCACTACACATTGGAAAGGCTAAAAAAGCTACTAAGCTTACTGTAAATTTTTGCGATTCCTGCGTTAAATGTGCAGGGCTATGGGTATAGCCTGTGCGCATTTGCCTTGATCTCACATAAATTTCCAGCAACCTGAGCAGCTTTTTAAAATACAACTCAGGTTGGGATTGATACTCAATTCTTTATAAAAAACCTTAGAATGCTGGTTTTTCGGGGGTGTTATTGTATCTTTCTACTGATTCTAGGATTTCTTTTTTAGCTGTTGCTACATCTTTCCATCCGTCGATTTTTACCCATTTTGTTTTTTCTAGATCTTTGTAGTGTTCGAAAAAG
>JAAGZM010000513.1 GCA_024206355.1 Gammaproteobacteria bacterium
CAAGTCAATAAGTCTAAAAAACGTGCAATCAAATGTGTAGGCAAACTCACTCAATGGGTGAATACTAATCCTTCTGTAAGTTGCTGTTTTGAAATAAATAACCATAAGTCAGAGCCGGTCAACTGAGGATTCTAGGTTCAACTATTTTTAAAACCTACAATCAAATCAATAATCGAAACCTCACATTAATAAAAAAGACTGCCGAAGTAGCCCATACACCAGACACCTGATGTCCATAACTAACATCAGTCGGTTGATGACTATACTATCCTGATTACTGGTTATCCTATGTGAGATATTCCCCATAGTTACTACTCGACATTGCTATATTTATAGGTTGAAATTTCGGTTAAGCAATAGACTAACAGCACCCATTACAACACCTATAGTTAAAAAATAAATGGCAGGTTAGTACTTACTAATCCGGTGAAGCGCTTACAAAGTGGTATTTGTTTAGTAGTGGCTAATAAAAAAGCCGACTTAATGTCGGCTTTTTGTTGTGTCAATGTTCTATACTTAAATTATTAACCTATATCAGGCTAGATTCTCTGGCATTCCTACCATATGGAAACCGTTATCAACATGAACAATCTCACCGGTAATACCAGCAGCTAGATCTGAGCATAAAAATGCAGCTGTGTTCCCTACATCTTCAATTGTTATGTTACGACGCATTGGCGTTGCGTCTTCATAAAACTTCAACATCGTTCTAAAACTTTTTACACCTGACGCAGCAAGTGTACGAATAGGGCCAGCAGAGATTCCATTAACGCGAATATTTTCAGGTCCCAAACCATTTGCCATATAGCGTATATTGGCTTCAAGCGATGCTTTTGCTAAGCCCATTACGTTATAATTAGGTAAGGCTCGTTCTGCGCCAAGATAAGTCATTGTAAGCATAGCTCCATTTCTATTTTGCAGCATGCTACGTCCTGCTTTAGCCAATGCTACAAAACTGTAAGAGCTAATGTCGTGGGCTATTCCAAAGCCTTCTCGAGTGACTGCATCAACGTAGTTACCATCTAATTGACCACCTGGTGCGAATGCCGCACTGTGAACAATTGCATCAATACCATCCCAGTGTTTGCTGAGAGATTCAAAAAGCTTACTAATACTATCATCATCAGCTAAGTCGCATGGGAACGTCAGTGATGAGCCCAATTCTGAAGCCATTTTTTCAACACGTGGTTTGAGCTTATCATTTTGATAACTAAATGCTAATTCTGCACCTTGTTCATGCATTGCAGTAGCAACACCTGAAGCAATTGAGCGATTACTTGCAAGCCCAACAATAAGAACTCGTTTGCCATTAAGAAAACCCATCTTGTGATCCTTATATTTGTTTTAATTCTAAAGTAACAGTTTAACATAACAAAATATTAAAAAATCAATTCACTGCTCTGATCAGTTTGATATTTTTTTTCCAAATTTGTGGCAACGAACTAATTGCTCTTCAATTAATTGTTGCTTTGGTTTCTCATTATTACATTTATCGGTAGCTTCGTTACATCTTTCACTATAAACACAGCCAGAAAAAGAGGCATCATTAACTGTTAAAGTTTTTGATTTTTTGTTCAATACATCTCTTGTGTATGGATGCATAGGATTATTTAGGATCTCTTTAGTTGCACCATACTCAACTATCTGACCTTTGCATAAAACCATTAGCTGATCACATATATGACGAATTACAGGAAGGTTGTAGGTGATTAAAACATAGGACAAGCCTAAATCCTTTTGCAGTTCCAACATCAAATTTATAATCTGTGATTGCACTGAAATATCCAAAGAAGAAAGAGGGTCATCTAACACGATACACACAGGATCAAGGATTAGAGCTCTTGCAAATGCTATCCTTTGTCGTTCACCTGGAGAGAACATATGTGGAAGTCGGCGTCCATGTTCTGATTTTAAGCCGACGAGATTAAGTACTTTAATGATTCGCTCTTTTCTTTCAAATTTATCCAGTTTGGTAATATTCTTTAGAGGTTCTTCAAGTAAACTTGAAATTGTTAACCTCGGATTTAAAGACGCGTAAGGATCTTGGTAAACCATTCTTACTTTTCTATGGCTTGATAAACGTTGTTGAATTTTAATATTTGTAACATCTTTGTTATCGATTAATAGCAAGCCATCGGTGGGGGTTTCAGCGCCTACCAAGATATTGGCAAATGTTGATTTTCCTGCTCCTGACTCACCTAAGACACCAAGAGTATCTCCTTCAAGAAGTGTGAATGAGATATTATCAAGTGCTTGGAAAAGTTCTTTCTTCCCAAAAAGTCCCTTAGCAACAGAATAGCTTTTAGTAAGTCCTGAACCTGCTATTGCGTGAGTTCTAGTCATAAAGTATCTACCGTTTGGTCAATCGGACAATGGCAACGTACATGATGTGTTGTGAAACGATCAAGTATTTGAGAAACTACACACTTTGCTGAAGCATGTGGACACCTCGGTCCAAGGTAGCAACCAACTGGCAAATGAAATAAAGAGGGTGTACTGCCTTTCAATGTAGGAATTAATGATTTTGGTTCTAGCTCCCAATTAGCTGGAACACTGGCGAGTAACGCTTCTGTGTATGGATGCCTAGGAGAGTTAATTAATTCTTTTGTAGGGCCTGATTCAATAATTTGGCCACAATACATCACTGTCATCTGATCCGTTATTTCAGAGAGTAATGCAAAATCATGGCTTATCAATATCAGTGACATATTTCGCTCTTCGACTAATCTCGTTAACAAATCCATAATTTGAAATTGTTCAGATAAATCAAGCGAGGTAGTTGGTTCATCAGCAATCAAGAGAAGAGGATCACAAGAAATTGCTGTTGCGATCATAATTCTTTGTAAAATACCTGGGCCTAGTTGGTGAGGGTAGCTTTTTAAAATTTTGTCAATATGGTGTAGTCCAACATCATGTAATAGCTCTTTTACTCTTTCATTTCGTTGTTTAGCTGAACGCTGACCATGAGCCTTGAGTGTTTCATTCATCTGGTAGGCAATAGTAAAGCACGGATTCAGTGATGTTTGTGGTTCCTGAAAGATAATTGACATTGATTGATAAACAAGTTTATGGCGAGACGATTCTTTCATCGTTAATAAATCTTGGCCTTCCAAGCTTAAATGATCTGAAGAGATGACTGAATTTTCTCTAACAAGGCCCATAATAGCAAGTGCAGCAAGACTTTTACCTGCACCTGATTCACCAACTATTCCATGGAAAGTACCATGTCCAACTCGAATATTAAAATTATCAACAGCACGAATCTTTCCAACAGTAGTATTAAAATCAATGCTTAAGTTTTCAACATGTAATAGCGACATTAGGTTCTCGACTTAGAGTTGATAGCAGAATTTAAACCATCACCCACAAGGTTAATACAAAAAACAGTAAGCAAGATTGCAAGCCCTGGTGTAGCAACTGCCCAAGGAGAAGCATACATCGATGCGCGAGCTTCAGATAACATATTGCCCCATTCTGGCAGGGGAGCCTGCGCTCCTAATCCGAGAAAGCCAAGTGCAGCAATATCAATGATTGCTGTTGAAAGTGAAATTGTTGTTTGAAGTATCAGTGGTGCTGCAATGTTAGGGAGTATTATTTTTAATAAGATACGTTCCTGTTTAGCACCATCAAGACGAGCAGCGTGAACGTAAGGTTTGGACAGTTCCTCAATAATATAACTACTGGTTAATCTAACGAAATTTGGTACTAGTACTAATGTTACAGCAATACCGGCATTAACTAGGCCAGTTCCAAGAATAGCAACTACGATGATTGAGAGAACGAGTGAAGGAATCGCTAAAATGATGTCCATAGTTCTCATAATAATGAGCTGGACAGGACCTCTAAATGTTGCAGATAAAACACCTAAGGCAACACCTATTAATAATGCTATTGTAACAACTAATGTTGCGGTTCCAATTGTTAGCGATGCTCCATTGAGCAGGCGACTGAATAAATCACGACCAAGAATATCAGTTCCTAAAAGAAAATCAGGCGTTCCTTGAGGCTGCCATGATGGCGGTATTAAATGTGCAGTAGCATCTTGGATATACGGGTCACCTGAAATGATTGGGCTCAGAATCGCTAATAAAAATATTGATAAAAGAACAGCTAGACCAAATGTTGCACTTCTATCATGCCTGAAAATAACCCAATTACTCAAAGCGGATTGAGGTAAGTTAGGATTACTATAAATTTGATGGCTGTTACCCATTATAAATTTTTACCTTTTTTCTCAATTTAGGATTTAGCCAAATTTGAAACAACTCTATAAATGCATTAATAAAGATCACCAAAGTCGTGGTAATCAAAATACCACCTTGTAGTGATTCAAAATCATTTTTTTCTAATGCATCAATGATCCATTTACCAATACCAGGCCATGAGAACAAATATTCAGTAAGCATTGCTCCAGTCATTAGGGTACTAATTTGTAAACCTAGCATTTCAATGATAGGTATTAAAGCATTTCGTAAGCCATGAACCCAGTAGATTTTGAATCTTGATAATCCCTTTGCTTGAGCGGTAAGAATATAGTCGTTCGAAAGTGTTTCTAACATTGCCTGTCGAGTCATTCGTGTAATAATTGCCGTTGGTAATGTTGCTAACGCAATAACGGGTAAAATTAAATGCAAGATGGCATCTTGAAATGCATCCATATGATTTGCTTCGTTGGACATTAGAGTATCGATAAGTATAAAACCTGTTACTGGTTCAATATCAAACAAGAAGCTTAATCTACCTGAAACTGGAGTTATTCCTAGGGATAATGAGAAAAACATGATTAACAAAATTCCCCACCAAAAAATGGGCATAGAATAAGAGATCATTGAAATGTTATTGATTAACGTATCAGCTATCTTACGGTGATTAATTGCTGCTATGACACCTAGTGGTAAACCAATCAAGAGCGCCATAGCACTAGCAAGTACAACAAGCTCAATTGAAGCTGGAAGATGGGACAAAAACTCATCGGTAACAGCTACTCTTGTCACACTAGATATTCCTAAATCGCCTTTAAATATTGCGCTTAGATAGTGGAAGTATTGTTGAATAATACTTTCATTGGTTAGATTGCCAATATTTTCAGGAATAGTTGCTGTGCCTAACTGTAATAAGCTGAAGGTTATAATTGTTACGCCAAAAAATGTTGTGATTATAAAGAAGAACTGTCTCAATATAAGCTTTATCATAAGGATGGCTCTTTATAGACTCCAGAGAATGAAATTCCTCCTGTCGTTCTTATGTGAAGGTTTTTCACAGAACGATTCGAAGCCTGTATTGTTTGTCCTGAAGCGATAGGAAGCCAAGGTGATTCTTCTGAAAAGAGTTCCTGAGCTTTGTGATAGAGAGTCATTTTTAGGTTAGAATTATTAGTGAGTTGTGCTTGATAAATTAAATCATCAAAATCTGTATTACACCAAAAAGCTCTATTTGTTTTGCTAGCTATTGCCGAACAACTTAATGTGTTAGATAGAAAGTGGCCTGCATCATGATTATCGGCAATCCAGCCCAGTAATGCGGTTTGATGTTCACCTTCACCGACTTTCTTTAAAAAAGAGCCCCATTCGTAGCTGATAATATTCGCTTTGATTCCAATATTTCGTAAGTCTTCTTGAATTAATTCCGCCAATAACATTCCGTCAGGGATATAGGGACGTTGTACTGGAATCGCCCAAATATCCATCTCAAAACCATCTGCATATCCTGCCTCTAAGAGTAGGCGTTTTGCTAGTTCAGGATCAAAGTTAATGGCTTCAAGATTTTTATTATGATGGGGGATCATAGTTGATGGAAGAGGCGAATTAGATATTTCACCCAAATTATTATAAACAGTTTGAAGAATAGTTTCACGGTTCACTGCATGACTTAGTGCTTTACGAACCAGTGGATTATTGAATGGTTTTTTCAAAGTATTGAAAGCCCAATAGCCAATATTTAGAGTCGCCTGTTGTTGAATATTTAAGTCAGGATGATTTTTTAAGAGCTGATAGTGCTGTGAAAGTGGTTGAGCCATAACATCACACTCTCCAGAAACGAGCCGTGCATATCTTATTGAAGGATCACTAGTAATAGCAAATACCAGATTTTTAATAGCTTCCTCACCTTTCATATATTTAGGGTGTGCTGTGTATCGAATGAATGAATCAGTTTGATAGCGCTTAAGTTTAAATGGGCCAGTACCGATAGGTTTGTTATCAAACTCTTCTCTTGAAAAATTCTTATTTTGAACATGAGAGCCATATTCAGCGGATAAAATAGATGCAAATTCCATGGTTAAGTAAAATAGAAAAGAGGGCTCAGGCTCATTGAGATGAAAAGCTATCGTATGCTCGTCGATGATTGATACATTTTTTAAATTTGATACAAGACCTGTGCTATGAAAATAGTTATATATTTTTCCTTCCACATGATGAAAATAATGTGATTTTTTTTGCTGTCGTTCAAAACTAAAAAGGACATCCTTACTATTAAATGTTCTTTGTGGTGTAAACCACTCTGTTTTATGAAAATGTACGTTTTTTCGCAAAGAGAAAGTGTAAACACGACCGTCTTTTGACTTTGTCCATTTGGTAGCTAGAGACGGGTTAATATCACCTGTTTCTGGATCAACATCAACTAGCCGATTGAATAATACCCTAGCACTTGCATCAAATGATATAACGGAGGTACCAACCTGAGGATTGAAGGTTTCTGGTGAACCTTCTGAACAATACACCAAACCTTGTTCTGATACCGAGTATTGATTATTCTCAGAGCAACTAACGACAAACAACAGACTCAATAAAACCATTTTCATTTTGGAAAATGTTTTATTGAGTCTGTTGTTCCGTTGCATAAATGCGATCATTTTCAGAACTTATGTATCATTTTTAGTGGAAGCAAAATTTAAATTCATACTAGTAAGACACGATACTGCTGACAACCATGAAAAACAAGATAAATCACGGATTTTATCTTGATTATTCGCTAATCCAATAATTGATATTTTTTCAGATAACCACGAAGTTGATGATAAGTCAGTTCTAATAATTCAGCTGTTTTTTTCTGATTGAACTGACTTTCTTTTAAGGCGCTTTTGATTAACGATATCTCGTAATCTTGGCTTGCTGTTTTGAGATCAATAGGAAATTTAATTGTGCTGATGGCACTAACTTCAGAAATTGAACTCTCCTCAGATTCTGTATTCGTGTTATCAACTTGTTTAATTATGTTCTCTTTACCATTTATATTACCGGTTAAGCGCCAAGGTGATGTGAATGGATTAAAGTTGATAGAGCTGATGATTTCGTCTTCATTTGTTCTATAGACATTGCGTTCAATAACATTTTTTAATTCTCTAATATTTCCTGGCCAGCTATATTCGGATAACTGACTAAATGCTCGTGGCGAAAATCCTGCAAAGTATTCTCGTTTTAATTCGCGAGTCATATTGAGTGCAAAATATTCGGAGAGCATTGGAATATCTTCTTGTCGAGCTCTCAGGGGAGGGATAGTGATAACATCAAAAGCTAAGCGGTCTAACAAATCGTGTCTAAATTGTCCCTGTTCTGCTAAGTATGGAAGATCTTCATTTGTTGCACAGATCAAGCGCACATCGGTTTTCAGTGTTTTAGTACCGCCAACGCGTTCATATTCGCCATATTCAATGACTCTTAATAGTTTTTCTTGAACAAGACTTGATGAATTAGCGAGTTCATCTAAAAACAGAGTACCGTGATCAGCTCTCTCAAATCGCCCTATATGCTTTTTGCCTGCGCCAGTGAACGAGCCTGATTCATGACCAAATAAGTCAGTTTCAAGTAGATTTTCGTTTATAGCAGCACAATTCATTGTTATGAATGGTTGATCCCATCTACTTGATAAGTAATGTAATCTTGCTGCAATAAGTTCTTTGCCCGTACCTCGTTCACCAACAACTAAAACTGGTTTATCAAGTGGTGCTACTTGAGAAATATGCTCTAGGGTCTCAAGAAAACAGGCGGATTCTCCAATAAGGTTGTCGCGCTCTGAATTTCTGCTTTGATATTTATCTGTCATAGGGATGCAGTTATTTTACAATTAATATGGTGAATTTAACTAATAGTTAGCATAATTGTTACATAAAGAGGTTATTGTGATCCAGTCTATTCTTATATTTTCTAGTTATATCAGTGTCTTAATGAATTAAATATGGTTGGCATGATAGTTGGATACTTAATGGTAATGATGGTGAGCTTCACCACTGCTGATTTAGAATATTGGAGAAATAGAATGAAATTGCAACTCAACATACTCAATCATTTTAATCGACGAAAGATTAAGTGCCTGACTGTGAATGTAATAGGACTAGCTGGATTAACAATTGCTGTGATGGCTATTGTCTTTTCACAAGACCAAGCTGCTATGTTATCTCAGGTAGTTCAAGATTTATCGCAATCCCCAATGGGTGTTGCACTGACGTCAATAAAATTATTGTTTTAATTATTAATTACTTTAGAGAAAAATGAGGACTAAATTATGGGTATTTTCTCTCGCTTTGCAGACATTATTAATGCTAACTTAAATTCACTATTAGATAAGGCTGAAGATCCAGCAAAAATGATTCGGCTTATTATTCAGGAAATGGAAGACACTTTGGTCGAAGTAAGAACTTCTTCGGCAAGAAATATTGCGGAGAAGAAAGATCTTCAACGAAAAATTGATAAAGTGAAATCTGAAGTGAGTAATTGGCAAGAAAAAGCTGAATTAGCGATTAGTAAGGATCGTGAAGATCTTGCTAAAGCTGCTCTAATGGAAAAGAAGCGTATGGTTGAGTTAGCTGATGATATGGAAAAACAGTTAACTGCTTCGAATGAAACTCTCGATCAACTCAATCTTGAAACCGGTCAATTGCAGGATAAGTTACAAGATGCTAAAGCTAGACAATCAGCATTAGTGATCCGTCATAAAACTGCATCCTCTAGACTGAAAGTCAGAGAACAATTATTTAGCAGTGGGGCAGATGATGCTATGCAACGTTTTGAAAATTATGAGCGTAAGCTTGATAACTTAGAAGCTAATGTTGATGCTCAAGGACTTGGACGCAAACGTACATTGGCAGAAGAAATAGATGAATTAGCTGATGATGAAGTGTTAGATGCAGAACTAGAAGCGTTAAAAAAGAAGATGAATCCTGAAAAAGCGTTTTCTAAAACTGAAAGCAAATAATAGTCAATAAAAAAGGATAATTAAAGATGGACGAAAGTATAATAATGGCTCCAATTATCGTTTTTATGGTGATAGTCGCTCCTATTTGGATAATCATGCACTATCGCACAGCAGGTAAAAAGGCAGTGGGCTTATCTGAAGATGAACAAGGCTCACTGGATGGACTAGTTGATATCGCCAATAGTATGGAAGATAGAATAACCACCTTAGAGTCGATTTTGGATGCGGAGACTCCAGATTGGAGAGCAAAGTATGAACAGTGAATATTCGCCTGAGGAACCTAAGCGTGAATTGTATAGAGATCCCCGAAGAGGGAAGATCTGTGGAGTCTGTACTGGCTTAGCTGATTACTTTGGCCTAGAAGTGTGGGTTACAAGAATTATTGCAGTTACAGCACTTATATTCTTCCAGTTCCCAATCTTTATTGCTTATATTATTGCTTACTTTGTTCTTGAGCCTAAACCGGGCACCTCTAAACATGATAAGTACAGGGGGTTCAGACAAAAGGTACACAGTAGCTTTAAAGATAATGATGATAAGTCCAGCTCAAAAGATTATCGTTCAGCGACAGTACAACAGGTTTGGAAGAAAGGAAGAGTTCCTGGTCAGATGATAAAAGACTTAAGCAAAAGATATAAGCAGTTGGAAAGTAGGCTGCAAACTATGGAAACATACGTAACATCCAAACAATTTGAGTTACGAAAAGAATTTGAAAACCTCTCCTCATAAGTGAATGAAAAAATTGGTAACTGGCCCCTTTTTTGTTCATTTTTAATAATTCCCGTTAGTGTAAAAAACTTGTATAAATAATAATCAACTTAATCCTGCTTGAAAGATCTTTAATTTTCACCCGTTGACTCACATCTATAATATGTTTATAGTTCGTTGTTCTACATGTCCGGTGGTAGTTTTTTTTTTAATCAAAAAAAGAAGTACTAGCGGTTAAATAATAACTCCTAATCAAGGATCTATTGCAGATTCAACAAGATGTCAGGATATAAAATGTTAAAGCCAATGAAACTAAATAAAGTATTAGCAATTGCCGTAAATGCTTTTTTAATTGTTTGTGGTGGAGTATTGATGGCTGCAGGCCCTCTAGACTCTTCCATGAATATTGAAAAAGAAATGGATAAAGCTGCTGCATCAACACAGAAAACCGTTGATAAATTAGCAGATCAAACCGCAGATGATGCGCAGACTTATCAAATGACTCTGCAAAGCATCGATAGCCTGAAAGCATATAATGCTTCAATTGAAGGTTATATCAGAAGACAGGAAGCTGAAATGGCATCCATACAAGCCCAGATGGACGGGATTGATGGAACCGAGCGAGCTGTTATCCCTATGATGGAAGATATGATTGAGAGTTTGACCCAATTTGTAGACCTCGATATTCCTTTCTTAATACCTGAGCGTAAAAAAAGAATTAATTTCTTGGGTGAGATGATGTTGAGAGTTGACGTTTCTAACTCTGAGAAGTATCGAAAGATTCTTGAGGCTTATCAAGTTGAAAACGACTACGGAAGTAGTGTTGAATCTTATGAGCAAGAAATTCAAACAGCTGGAGGCGTTAAGAAAACAGTTGATTTTTTACGATTCGGTCGTATTGCCCTTGTCTACCAAAGTCGTGATGAAGAATCACGAGCTTACTGGGACAATAACACAAATTCTTGGGTACCAATAGGCGATGAGTACCGTCGCTCAATTCGTGAAGGTATTAAGATGGCTCGTGGTCAAGCTAATCTTGGTTTAATTAACCTTCCTATTTCATCTGCTAAACCTGCGAGGTAATTGACAATGAAAAAATTAGCAAGCCTGATTGTCGCAAGCGTTATCCTCGCTGGGACAACTATGAATATACTGGCTGCAGAAACTGCTGCTCCAGTTGTTGAAACACAAATTCCTAAAGCAAACTCTCTTGATGAGTTGCTAGCTACTGTTAAGATTGCACGTACCGCTGACAGTGCTCTAAATAAGAAGCGTATACAGGAATTTCGTTCTGCTCGTAATCGCCAGAAGACATTATTAAATAATGCATTAGCTGAAGAAAAGCGTCAGGAAAGAAGAACTGATCAATTGAAAGCAACGTATGATGCGAATGAGCTCAAACTAGCTACAATGGATGAATCATTAAAACTGAAATCAGCTAACTTAGGCGAAATGTTTGGTGTTGTAAGACAAGTTGCTCTTGATACATCACAACGTTTGGTTGGTTCTACTATTTCTGCTCAGTACCCAGGTCGAGAAGTATTTTTAGATGAGTTAGGTGCTCGTAAAGAATTACCAACTATCAAAGAGCTTCAAAAATTATGGGTGTCTTTACAGACTGAAATGACTCAGTCTGGAAAAATTGTTACTTTTGATGGTGACGTTATTCTAGGTGACGGTACTAAGAAAAAGACTACGGTTACTCGAGTAGGTGTATTCAATCTTCTTTCTGATGCAGGCTATGTGGTCTACAATCAAGAAATTGGTGAAATGCAAGAGCTTGTTCGACAGCCTGAAGAAGTTGCTACAGTGAATGGTTTTTTATCAGCTGGTTCAGGTGTATCTGAACTTGCCGTTGACCCTTCTCGTGGTTCTTTGCTTCGTTTGTTAACACAAAAGAAGACAAATGAAGAACGTTACCATCAAGGTGGTGTCGTCGGTTATGTGATTACTGCGCTTCTAGCAATTGGTTTAATTATTACTTTTGAAAGAATAATTTCATTAACAGCTACTGGCTCTAAAATTAAGAAGCAAGCTAAGAGTTCTACTCCTGGTAATAACCCCTTAGGTCGTATCATGGCTGTTTACCAAGCGAACCAAGATCTAAGTACGGATGATCTGGAATTGAAGCTTGATGAGGCGGTCTTGAAAGAGACGCCGAAGATTGAACGTGGTGTCAATATTATTAAAGTATTGGCAGCTGTATCTCCGCTACTTGGACTACTTGGTACAGTAACTGGTATGATTGCAACATTCCAATCAATCACATTGTTTGGTACTGGTGATCCGAAACTGATGGCTGGTGGTATTTCTACAGCATTAATGACCACTGTATTAGGTCTTATTTCAGCTATTCCTCTGATTTTCTTACATGCAATTGTTTCAGGTAAGTCAAAGTCAATGGTTCATGTACTTGAAGAACAAAGTACTGGTCTATTAGCTGAACACGCTGAGAAAGGAGCATAGTTAAATGCTCTATCAGATAGAAGAACTATTTGATATCGTCAGAAACTTCATGGGCACTGGTGGTGATGTTTTATACATCATTGCCTTTGTTCTAGTGGTGATGTGGACATTTATTATTGAACGCGTCTGGTATCAAAATTTCACTTTTCCTCGTGATTCGAGACAAATGATAGCCCGCTGGACATCTAGAAGTGATGTGTCTTCTTGGAAGTCTTTGCGAATAAGGGATTGTTGGATTTCACAGTCAAAGGAAAGCCTTAATCAAAATTTAATGTTGATTAAGACCCTTGTAGCTATCTGTCCAATGGTTGGTTTGTTAGGCACTGTAACCGGAATGATTACAGTATTTGAAACGATGGCAACGCATGGTACTGGTAATCCTCGTTTGATGGCTGCTGGTATTTCAATGGCAACAATCCCAACGATGGCAGGTATGGTTGCAGCGTTATCTGGACTATTTGTTTCAACACGTCTAGAAGCTTCGGCTCGGACAAAAACCGATTACCTTGCAGATAGAATGCCCCGTCATTAGTAGCGAATTACTTAACGAGTCATTAGTCACGCAAATTGAATAAACGAGATATCAAATGGCAAGACAAAAAGTAAAAGTAGAAGATGCCGAAATTGATATGACACCGATGTTGGATGTTGTATTTATTATGCTTATTTTCTTTATTGTAACGACTTCATTTGTTAAAGAGTCAGGTGTTACCGTGAGCAAGCCTTACGCACCGACTGCTGTTAAGAAAAAGAATGCTAGTATTTTTATTGCAATTAAAGAAGAAGGTACTATTTGGGTATCTAAAAAAGAGATCGACATAAAGAACCTACGAGGTTTAATTGAGGATATTCGCCTAGAAAATCCTGAAGGTCAGGTTGTTATACAATCAGACAAGAGGGCAAAGGCTGGTATATTATTAAAGACGATTGATTCAGTTAAGGCTGCAGGCGTCAAAGATGTTTCAGTAGCTGCGAGGACAGAAAGATGAAACGAATTCTTTCCGGATTCTTCCTGGCCAGTACAATCACCTTTGTACTGTTTGTATTTATGGCATTTTTGGTCCAACTTAAAGCTGAGTTTGAAGCTGGTGAGGAGTATATTCCAATTGAAATTGGTATAGTTAAACCAGAGTCTGACCTGCAGAGTAAGAAACGTAAAATTAAACCGAAGCCACCACCACCTAAAAAGCCACCACCACCTGAAAAAGTTAGAGTTCAGGATAACGATAAGGTTGTCCAAAATATGGACTTTCAGATGACCAATCTTAACGTTAACCTTAAAGGTGATGGACCTTTCCTTGGTAAAGGCGGAGTTATGAATGATGGTGATGCGATACCATTAATGATAACTGAGCCTCGTTGGCCTAGAAAAGCATTAATGGAAGGTATAGAAGGGTTTGTACGATTGTGCTTTACCATTTTACCTGACGGAAAAGCTGCTGAAGTACAGGTAAAGGATTCTAATCCTAGACGTTTATTTGACAGAACCGCTCAGCGTGCAGTGTATAAATGGAAATTCAAGCCATCAGTCGTTGATGGTGTGGCGGTGGAACAGAAAAACATGTGTTACACCATGGAATTCAAGCTTGAAGAGTAACGTACATAATGAGTTATACGAAGAAAAATAAAAGTGTATTAATCAGTGTTTTAGCAATCATATCAGGCTTGATGATTGGCTTAGGAAGTGTTGCTAATGCCGCTGATGCTAAAAAAGGTGAAAAACCAGCACCACCGCCGTTGCCACCTTTTATTAAAGCGCCAGTTGTTGATACACAATATACAAAAGATTGTAAGCCTCTTGGTTTGACTAAAGCACCAAAGGATGCAAAGCGTAGAACTTTTGCTTTGAATCCTTCGAACTTTAAAAGAATGGAGAAAGCTGCTAATGCTATGGGTGAAGAGTTATATGATGAAGCCCTCGTTATCCTAAAAGAACTGGAAGAGCGTGCTGCTAGTCGTCCTTATGATCTAGCTAAGGCCCACGAATACTTAGGTTATGTGTATCTATCTAAAGGTAAGTATGAAACGGCGATATCATATTTTCGAAAGGTAATCGATCAAAAGATTTTACCTGTTAGAAATGAGCAAAGTTTGATTCGAAATGTTGCAGGTTTATACCTTTCAACAGAGCCACCTCAACCTGAAAAGGCAATGGGAATTATTAAAGCTTGGTTTAAGACTGCGGTTAAACCGAAATCAAACGACTATGTTCTCTTAGCCCAAGCATCAGTTTTAGGTAAAGCTTACGGAGATGCAATTTGCCCGATGCGTATGGCAATTAACCTTTCTGATCGTCCTAAAAATAGTTGGTTTGATATATTAGTCGCGGCTCACTTTGAAGCAAAAGATTATAAAGGTGCAGCTGTGATTGCAAAAGAACGTCTATTGTCGTTCCCTGAAACTGCGAAGTATTGGAGACAGTTATCAGGTCTATATAACAAACTTGAACGACCTATGGATGCTCTTGTTATAATGGAACTTGCGTATAAGCAAAATATGTTAGCAAAAGGTTCTGAGTACAAGAATTTATCAAGCATGTATGCATTTAATGAGCTCCCTTATAAGTCAGCAGCAGTAATGGAAGATGGTCTTAAAAAAGGTCTTGTTAAAGCTGAAGAAAAAACGTGGAGGCAAGCCGCAGGTGGATGGCAACTATCACGTGAAAGTAAAAAAGCTATAGCCGCTTATGCTAAGGCTGGTGATTTTTCTGAGCACGGAAAGAATGAAATGCGTATTGGTACACTCTATTCTGATAGAGAAGAATGGAAAAATGCTATTAAATATTTTCGTAAATCTTTGAAGAAAGGCGGCTTGAAAAAAGATCAGGGTAGAGTTCATATGAATCTCGGAATTGCTTTGTTTAATGATGGCAAGCCTAAAGATGCTATTAAATCACTTCAAAAAGCACAGACATTCAAAGGCACTAAGAGAAATGCTAGCCAGTGGATCAATTACGTAAGAGATGCTGCTAAATTGGCAAGTAACTAATCATTATAATTATTGATTATAGCCCCGATATCTACTGGATAACGGGGCTTTTTTATAAGTAGAATAAAACAATACGCCAGAGTAAATAGAAAATTTTTCGAAAGTACACTTATTTATATTGCTCATGCTACATAACTCTCTGTTTCTAATGATCCTTATAAAATCATTTTAGTTAGCAGTAATGTTTCTTGGTTTTGATGCAATCAGCTCTATTTGTTTATTGTCAGCTGTATTTCAACAACTTCTTAAAAGTGATTCATCAGAAAGAATTTTATGAATGATTTTCAGCTCATTTCAAACCGCAGTTAAATCACAACAATTTTCAGAAGCAAGAAAGGATTAACTTTCCGATTGGCGAGTAATATCGACATATACTGTCAACCGATCACCAGGTTGTAAATATTTTTTACCCTGCAGCTTATTGTTCCAGCGTTTAAGATCACCAACTTTCACCGAAAACTTATTCGAAATCTTAGAAAGGGAGTCCCCTTTTCTAACTCTATAATTTATTTTTCGAACACGGGTATTTTGATTTAGTGCGATATTCTGATTAGTTACCGATGTGATAGGTTGTTTAGTCCATATAACTAATTTCTGGTTAACCTTCAATGGATCGGTAGGAGCCATACCGTTCCAAGCTGCTAACTTTCGCAGGTTCACTTTGTATTGACGAGCTATTTTCCAAAAGCTATCACCTGAGCGAACTTTATAATTAACTTTGTTATCGCCTCGTTGAATTTTTTGTCTAGCATCTAAACGGCTATCAGAACTTAATGAATATTTGGACAAAGACTGACTAGCCGTTGGGATCATTAATTTGTTACCAGCTCGGATCATATTACCTTTTAAATTATTAACAGAGCGAAGTATTTTGGGAGTAGTATTATGTCGTTTTGCTATAACACTCAAGCTATCACCACTTTTTACTTTATATCGTACCCAACGTACTCTTTCTGACGGTTCTGATTCAGCAAGACGCTTAATAAAATTTTCAGATTTTTCGATAGGTAATAATAAGTGGTGGGGTCCAGTTGGAGGAGTAGACCAGCGATTAAATCCAGGGTTAAATTTATAAAGTTCATCAACGGTTAAATCTGCAAGTTTGGCGGCAAAAGCAATATCCAGTTGACCGTCTGTTTCCACCTTCTGCAATAATTGTCTATTCGGAACTTCTTTCCACTTTAATTTAAAGCTATCTTCGTTGGCTAGTAATTCAGCTAGTGCGAGAAGTTTTGGAACGTAAGCCTTAGTTTCTTTAGGTAATTTTAAATTCCAAAAATCGATAGGTTTATTTTTCTTTTTATTTCTTCTTATTGCTCTACCAACATTACCTTCGCCAGAATTATAGGCGGCAAGGGCGTGTAACCAATCGCCATTAAAATGCTTATAGAGATAGGACAAATAATCAAGTGCTGCTCTTGTTGATTCGATAACATCACGTCTGCCGTCATACCACCAGTTTTGTTTTAGCTTATATCGTTTCCCAGTACCAGGGACGAACTGCCACATGCCGGAGGCTCTTCCATGAGAATATGCAAAAGGATCAAAAGCACTTTCTACGATAGGAAGTAATACTAACTCCATAGGCATATTACGTTTTTCTATTTCCTCAACAATTAAAAACAAAAAAGGGGTTGCTCGAGTGATGACTCTATCTAGGTAGGCTTGATGTTTTTCATACCAGTCACGTTGAACTTTGACGCGTCTAATATCAGGAACCTCAATAACCATTCCTTCACGGACACGTTGCCAAATATTTAATACCGGTGGTTCAATAACCGTTGCAAGCTCTGTGGGAGCAACTTCAGGAATTGATGCTAGCTCCTCACCAACAATAGCTTGAGGCTCGGCAGCTAATGTTAAATCAGGATCAACGATTACTTCTACAATGGAAGCAGCTTTTTCAGTGGTGGCAATTGTGTATGCATCTTGATCAGAATCAACTGCTTGCTTTTGACAAGCAGTTAGCGATAAAAATACTACCAAGGTGATACCAAAAATGCTTTTGTTACTTTTCAACAATACGACTACCCATAAATATTTAGTTTTGTTATTCAACATCTTACACGAAAAAGCAAGAAAACACTGGCTAAAAACTGTCCTTCCAGCTGCGAATTGAGGAAAATGTCTCAATTTCAGAACTTGGTACCTTACCTAAGCGTGATTCTGCAACTTTCATGACTGATTTTTGCTGACTTCTTAGGAATGGATTAGTAGCATGTTCAACATGCATCAAGCTTGGGACAGTAGATTGTCCATTAGCTCGTTTTTTCTTTACCTCATTAATTCTATCTACTAAATCATTGTTCTCGGGCTCTACTGCAAGTGCAAAATTTAAGTTACCTTCAGTATATTCATGGGCACAATAAATTCTTGTGTCAGCAGGTAGCAGAGAAAGTTTCGTCAAAGATTGATACATTTGCTCTGCGGTACCCTCAAATATTCGGCCACAACCTCCAGCAAACAGACTATCTCCGGAAAATAAAGCATCTTCTGTCAGATATGCGATATGACCTTTGGTATGACCAGGAACATCAAAAACAGAAAAAGATAGTGCTGATTTATCTAAATTTACGGTATCTTTTTCAGATAATCGATAGTCGAGTTCTTTGATATCTTCATTTGCCGGACCATATACGGATGCACCTGTGGCAGCAACTAGCTGTTTCACACCACCTGTATGATCAGGGTGATGATGGGTAATTAAAATGGCTTCTAAATTTAGTTGCAGCTTATTTAATACCTCCATTACAGGTTCATCATCACCTGGGTCGACTACAACGCAGTTATTATTTTCTTCTTGATGTATCAACCAGATATAATTATCATCAAAGGCTGGTATTGTAATGATGTTTAACATAAGAGTTCACCTGTATTTTTTGAGTGTTAGAATGCTAACCTTGACTTGATTTGGAATCAAGTGAAGGATTAGTCTTTTGGTACATAAACCTTGTTTTTTTAAAGGATAGTTAATGAAGTGGTGTGATATCCCATCTGCAGCCCCTCTGAAAGAATTGATACAGCAACAGCTGGAATTGATTTTACCCTCTGTCCATGGATACAGCTTGGTTACTTTAGGTGAGTTATCTGCAGCATTTAATTATCAGGCTGCGGTAGTTGCAAATGTGCTTCAAGTAAACTGCGAACAAGGAGGCGATGTATGCGCGCTTCCTCATCAATTACCGCTTGCAAGTGATGATATTGATTCTATCTTTATTCCCTTATTAATAGAACAGAGCGAATATCCGCATCAACTATTAAGAGAAGCTGTTAGAAGTTTACGTCCTGGTGGAAAGTTAATTCTAGTGACTTTTAATCCATTAAGTTTATGGGGACTTTATAAATTAATACTAAATCGTTCAGGCAATAAACCATGGTGCTATCCATTTTACCGGCTTGGCAGGTTGACTGATTGGATTTCTCTTTTAGGTCTTGAAGTGATTGTTGAGCACGGCTTATTTGCAAAGTTACCAGGCTCTGAGTTCCATAGCTTAGCTAAACATATTGGTTCATCTGGATATTCAAAGTTTGGGGCATTAAACTTTCTAGTGGCAGAAAAAAAAGTAAGAACAATGACTGCAATTAGGCCAAATTGGGAAAAAAATAAAGTGCTGAGTTCTGGTCGAGTAATTGAGACGACCCATAGAAATATTAATAAATATAAAAAAATATAGAAAGAGGCTTTAGAATTGAGTAATACGCAAGTTGAAATTTTTACTGACGGTGCCTGTAGGGGAAATCCGGGAATTGGTGGATGGGGAGCTGTAATTCGATACAAAGGACACGAGAAGCAGCTTAGTGGAGGAGAACAAGATACGACAAATAACCGTATGGAGTTGATGGCAGCAATCGAGGCTCTACGATCACTAAACAGGTCATGTAATGTCAGTTTAACAACTGATTCACAGTATGTACGAAAAGGTATTCTTGAATGGATGAAAGACTGGAAAAAGCGTGGTTGGAAAACAGCAGCGAAGAAACCAGTAAAAAATAAAGATTTATGGCAACAGCTTGATGATGCCAGCCAAAGACACAATATTAAGTGGTACTGGGTTAAAGGACATGCTGGCCATGAAGGTAATGAATTGGCTGATGATTTAGCTAACCGTGGTATAGATGACTTGGAAGTGGAAGATATATAATGCGACAGATTGTACTAGATACAGAAACAACGGGTCTTGAACCTAAGCAAGGTCATCGAATAATAGAAATTGGTTGTGTTGAAATGATTGATCGTAAGTTAACGGGAAATCATTATCATCAATACATTAACCCTCAGCGCGCTGTTGATGAAGGTGCTATTGAAGTACATGGTATTTCTAATGAGTTCCTTGCTGATAAGCCTTTATTTATTGATATTGTCGATGATTTTCTTCAATACATTAATGGTGCTGAGCTCGTCATCCATAATGCATCATTCGATGTTGGGTTTATCAATAACGAACTATTGCTAGCAGAGAAAGAAAGCTCGAACAGTTATGAACATGTTGCTGATATTTGTACCATCCTAGATACCTTATCTATGGCAAGGAAACTACATCCAGGGCAAAAGAACAATTTGGATGCACTGTGTAGACGCTACGGTACTGATAACTCACACCGGGATTTGCACGGTGCATTATTAGATGCTGAAATTTTAGC
>JAAGZM010000514.1 GCA_024206355.1 Gammaproteobacteria bacterium
AAACCGCTTATCATAGATGTCAGGATCAGGCTCTGTAGGAGATACGCCAAGACCAGCCATTTTTCTGATGATATATTCATATTTCATCCACGCCCATTTTGGCTTCATGAATGTTTTGTAATAAAAACCTGCCGTTAAAATAGGGGACAAAAAGCGGGTAAATGCTCCCAAATCGAAATCAGGGGATGGCCAGCAATTTTGTGATTTTACAACCAGGCCTTCCTCCAGTTTAATTCTTGTTGCAAGTAGATTGGGATCATGGCGATTACCGCTACCAATTGCCATCAAAGCATTAGGCTCTTCAGAACCTGCTGACAGTATGCCACGGGGTCGATGGTATTTGAGGCTACGTCCGACAATGCGGACACCATTAGCAATCAATGCTGAGGCTAGGGTATCTCCTTCAAATCCTGAATAGGCTTTTCCATTGAAAGTAAATCTCAATTCTTTTGATCGGTCGATTAATCCATCAGTAGTTAGGCGATATTGATGTTGCGTCATGGTTTGCAACTTCCATAAATTTCATTGCTTGTGGTATTACGGGTTACCTTGAACCATTTACCACAACCATAGGAATGATGCCAATATTCAAGATATTCACCCGCTAGATTATCTCTTTCAAATACAAATTGATACCAGGCCTCTGGATCAGTTTGTTGTTCACCAGATGGCATGACTTTAGAAGCATCACCTCCATGAGTAAATTCATGCTCATTTCGTTCACCACACCAGGGACAGGGGATTAACATCATAATCAATATTCCTTATTGCGCAGTTGGTTGTGGCTCATAGCCACCTTCATCGACTGAATTATATCCATCACGAAAGCGTGATAATGCATAAGGTTCACTCAAGGCATGCGTACGACCATTAGCAATACTATCAGCCATACACCAACCCGATGCAGGAGTAGCTTTGAAACCTGAATATCCCCAGCCACAATTTAGCAATAAATCATCTACAGGTGATGGCCCCAGAATAGGACTTCGATCCATCGGAATATCAACAATCCCGCCCCAGGTTCGCATGATCCTTACACGGCTTAAAAAAGGAAACATGGTTATCAATCGCGAGACAGTTTTTTCAATTCTGTCAAATCCTCCTCTTTGTACATAACCATTATAAGGCTCAATATGCCCGCCCATGACTAACTCACCTTTATCAGACTGATTGATGAATGCCCATCCCATATTAAAATTAATCACCTGATTGATAATTGGCTTCAGGGATTCTGAAACAAAGGCCTGGGCAGGTAAAGTTTCAAGTGGCAGAGTAAAACCAGCTTTTGCTGCCATCAAACTGGTACTGCCTGCTACACTAATCAGGACTTTTCCAGCCCCAATATTGCCATGAGCAGTTTTTACACCTTCAACTCGATTATTATTGATAATAAAATCATTGACCTCGCAATTTTCAAAAATATCCACACCCAGAGCATGTGCACCACGAGCAAATCCCCAGGCCACAGCATCATGACGAGCGATACCACCACGAGCCTGATAAAAAGCCCCTTGAATTGGATATCTGGTATTAGAGCTAACATTTAATTCTGGACAGACTTTTTTCAACTGTGGAACATCAAGAATCTCACAATCAATACCTCGCAACCTTAATGAATTTGCACGTTGGGTAAATGAATCAATATCACTATCTGAAACTGCTAAATCAAGATAACCTCGTTGCGATACCATCACATTGAAATTAAGTTCGTCACTTAATCCTTCCCAAAGTTGCAGTGAAAATTCCTTAAAATCTGAATTTGCAGGTTGCAAATAATCCGAACGGATCATCGTGGTATTTCTACCGGTATTACCTCCACCCATCCAGCCTCGCTCAAGGACAGCAACATTGGTTATTCCATGATTTTTTGCTAGATAATAGGCAGTCGCAAGTCCGTGTCCACCGCCACCAACAATCACTACATCATAATGCTTTCGTATTGGGCGACCACCGAAGGTACGGCTCCATCTTAAATGACCGGTTAAAGCATGTTTAGCCAAACTGAATATTGAATAGTTCTGCAAGTTTTATATGCTCCGGAATTTGTTAATAGACCCTAGGACAACTTCATTAGTTTTATTGTAATTACAATATTTTATTATTTACGCTTCGCACAACAAATACCAATTAATATTACCATAGATAATTATAACTTTGTTATACAAAAAGTATAAGCCTTGTCCAATATGAAATGTGTCTGCACCACAGTTATTTAATGTCTAAGGATAGCTACCCTTACCTGCATTTTTACCAGCATTGCAAATGCTTTGGCCTCTCGATAATTACCACTTAATAGGTTTTTGTCTAAATTCGATAATTTCAGCTTTGTCATATTAATTTATTGGTGATCTTCTTGTAAAGTTCTTATTAAAGACCAGGTCATAAGAATAAATACCAGCAGAATAGGTAAGGAAACTACAAGAACAGCTGTTTGGGCTACTTTCAGGCCACCAACATACATTAATGTAATTGGTAATAACGCCAATGCAAATGCCCAGAAAGCACGATGCCACCTGGGTGGATCCTCATCCGGAGAAAGTCTTCTTGTTGCACTTGCCGCTAAGATATAAGAAGCAGAATCATAAGTAGTTGCTGAAAAAATAATACTGATAATACAAAATGCTCCAATCATAATTTCAGCCAGTGGTAACTGATCAAATCCGGC
>JAAGZM010000515.1 GCA_024206355.1 Gammaproteobacteria bacterium
AGGCTGTTAAAACTAGCAAGTCATGCTTCTGTAGCGACTGCTGGGGCTTTGTTGCTGATGAAATTGTTTGCGTATTGGCTGACTGGTTCAATCAGTATTATGGCGTCTTTGCTTGATTCTTTGCTGGATATTGTTGCTTCAGTTATAAATTTATTGGCGATTCGAGTTGCTTTGATGCCGCCTGATAAGGAGCATCCATTTGGTCATGGTAAGGCAGAAGCGCTTGCAGGACTTGGACAGGCGACATTTATTGCTGGTTCAGCGTTCTTTTTGATGATTCAGGCAGTTAGTCAATTGCAACATCCTGAAGATGTGGTGGCGATGGATATTGGTATTGTTGTGATGTTTATTTCTATTATTGTGACAGCAGTGCTAATTGTTTTTCAACGTCATGTGATTAGACAGACCAATAGTGTGGCGATACGTGCTGACTCCATGCATTACATGACAGATTTGCTGACTAATACTATGGTTATAACAGCATTAGTGATGGTTTGGTGGGGAATATCATGGATGGATGGAGCGATGGCGCTAGTGATTGGTTTGTATATTTTGTACAGTGCATGGCAAATCATTTGGGAATCGATTCAACTCTTGTTAGATAGAGAGTTGCCTGAAGAAATTCAGGAGTCTATTCGAGAGCTGGTTCTTTCGGATAGTGATATCGAAGCAGTACATGAAATAAAAACACGTGAGTCTGGACATACACAGTTTATACAATTGCACCTTGAAATGGATGGCGATATGTCATTATTTCAAGCACATGTTATTTCCGATAGAGTGATGGCCTCACTCATGGAGAAGTTTCCATCCGCAGAGATCCTCATTCATCAAGATCCCTATAATGATGCATCCGATCAAGAGCAACGTATTATCAGAGAGTAGTTAACTCTTCCAGTTTTGTTTCTGTTCAGCTAATGTTCAGATAGAAGCTGTTAATCTGTCATCATTGAGTAAGAGTGAGGACAGGAA
>JAAGZM010000516.1 GCA_024206355.1 Gammaproteobacteria bacterium
CTGACTTTGACTGGTTGGATTTTTTTTCAACCTCAGTAGCAATTGAAAGCTTACTATTTTGTCTCAAAATAATTAATTGTTGTCTTTTAATTACCCGATAACGATTATAAATGAAGCTCAAGAAAATTAACAATATGACTAATCCGCTAATTAGTGTAAGCTGCTGAGTCTTGGCTTTTTCAAGTTTTGACTTTTGTATTGAGCTCTCTAATATATGAGCAGCTTTATCAACTATAACTTTTTGTTCATAATGATATTTATACTTTTGCCGCATCACTTCACGCTGGTTTTCTTCTTTTTCAATTGCTTTTTTTGTCTCGACATAAAGCTCGTGATTTTCCAATGCCAGTTTATACATACCGGTGGCTTTGTAGGCGATATATAGCGTATTGGCAGCATCTCTTATTTCGCTAACATGACCTGTCTCTTGTGCCAGAGTGAGCGCTCGCTGACTATGATCGATAGTGCTAGTGTTATCTCCCTGACTATAATAAATATTACTCATGTTATTTAAGGTATGAGCTATTCCCAAATTATCCGCAATTTCTTTCTTTATGGCTAAACTTCTGGTATAGAAATCCATGGCTAAAGCGTATTCGCCCTGATCCTTATAAATAAGCCCAATGTTATTTAAGGTATTACTAATTCCCTTTTTATCCCCAATTTCTTTCTTTATGGCTAAACTTCTGGTATAGAAATCCATGGCAGCAGTGTATTCGCCCTGCTTCGTATAAATGAGCCCAATGTTATTTAAGTAATTGGCAATTCCCCTTTTATCCCCAACTTCTTCCATAATGGCTAAACTCTGAGTATATAAATCTATTGCACTGGCGTATTCGCCCTGCTCCTTATAAATAACCCCAATGTTATTTAAGGTATGGCCTATTTCCCTTTTATCCCCAACTTCTTCCAGGATAGTTATACCACGGGCATAAAAGTTAAGAGCGTTGACATAATCAGCTTGGATGTAGAATGCAGCACCCTGGGTTTTCAGCGCTTGTGCCATCTGTTTTTTAAGCCCTTTGCTTTTTGCAAAATCGTAAGCCATTTGCGCAATATCAAATGCTTTCTCCGGATCCGAATAGATGTAGCCATCCCAGGCAATCTTTTTAATTGCTTCTAGACGGCTAATATCAGACTGATTTGGGTCATTCCATATATCCCACAATGAGTCCAAGTTAATTTGAGCAGATATGCTTAGGCTAAGGCAAAAACTGATTAAAATGGTGGATAGTGCGAAGGTTTTTTTCATCTGTAAATGCATAATAATTTAATTCCCAAATATGAACTTATAGACTAATTTATAATGTAATACATATAGCAGTATGTAATCAGTATACCCAATTATTTAAGTAAGGTACATTCACAGATTTCTGCGTCTGTAAAGATATTAATATTTGCTGAATTCTAGTCATTAGTAATATCAATGCAATACATAGTAGTTCAATGAGCTTTAATGTAGGAGAATCACAATACTAGATCTTCAATCATAATTAAAACTTTACAAAGTGGCGACACGATTGGTGACATAAAGTATATTTTTCCGTATTTAATAGTCATAACCAATTGATTAATATAAGTTTATATTTCTACTCCATAAGCAAGTGCAGTACGGCTTTGGTTTAACTACGAAAGAGTGATACTTTAGATTGGTCCATTAAGGAAAATTAATGTCACACATATGGGTAGCATTACAAGAAGGTTTTTCAGCTTTTTAGAGTTGTTCGGTTTGCCATTAGAATGTTTTTTATTATATAGGTAATAATTTTCAAATAAGCCGAATATTAGACTTTAATAAGTTCAAGGTTACCTAACAATATGATAATATGCGCATAAGTGACAGCGTTGTCATTTTGTGTATTGAGGAAAAAATAAGATTTTCTGTACAAAATTTAGCTGTATAAATATTATTTGTTTTAAACTTAACAAGAAGATGAAGAGGAAGTCGTATGCTTAAAGTAGACCCTAAGGTAAAACCAATACTTGATCCTGAGTTTGTTCCAGCGGTTCTGTGGAATCGTGCCTATCGTGAAAAGGTTACTGCTAGTGGTGCCGGCGAAGCACTCGTTATTTCAATGAAACGTAATAATAACGCTGTATCACGCTTTGAAACGAAAGTTCTGCCACATACGGATGATAATATTGAACTAAACATCAAATATGTTGAACGTTTGGTTAAATATATGCTCTGGATGTATGGTGGCCAAGAAATCACTATTGGAGGTGATAAAAAAATTACTGATACAATTGCAGCCATGTACTGCGATGGTGGTAGCCAGTCCTTTGACAATGATCTGATTGGTCGCAAAGTATACGGCAAAGATCTTGAGTTCAAAAGTTGTGCAGCAGCGGATGCCCCTCAATCAGTTGAAATTACGATTTCTCTTGGCCGAAACCTTGATGGTTGCCGCGTAGGTTTTGATTTAGGAGGTTCCGACCGTAAAGCTGGTGTCGTAGTTGATGGCGTAGTTCTATTCACTGAAGAGATTGAATGGAATCCATACTTTGAAAAGGACTGGAAGTATCACCTTGAAGGTATAAAAGACACTCTGAACCGTGCCATCTCTCATATTCCTCAAGGGCGCAAATTAGATGCTATTGGTGGAAGTGCTGCTGGTGTTTATGTTGATAACCTCGTTCGTGCCGGCTCACTCTTTCGTGGTGTTGCAAATGAAAACGGAGGTAAACTTCCAGATGAGGTTGAGAATATCTTCGAAAACCTCCGTAAGGAATATGATGTGCCACTCATTACTGTCAATGATGGTGAAGTTACAGCCCTTGCCGGTTCCATGTCACTCGAAAAAAATGCTCTATTAGGTGTTGCTATGGGTACTAGTGTTGCTGCTGGTTATGTGACTGCCAAAGGAAATATCACAGACTGGTTGAATGAGTTAGCGTTTATTCCCTGTGATTATCGAGAAAACGGACCTGTCGATGAGTGGTCTGGTGATGTAGGCTGCTGTGTCCAATACTTCTGCCAGCAGGGCGTCGCCCGTCTGGTCCCGTTGGCTGGTATAGAACTCCCAGAAGGCATGCCATTCCCTGAACAACTTAAAGAAGTTCAAAAACTTATGTCCGATGACGACGAACGTGCCCGTAAGATCTATGAGACAATTGGTGTCTGCTTTGGCTACACCATTGCACATTTCGCTGAGTTCTATGAAATCAGAAACCTGCTGATCCTCGGTAGGGTAACCTCCGGCAAAGGTGGTAACCTCATTCTCCAGATCGCAGAAGAGGTACTGAAGAAAGAGTTTCCTCAACTTGCAGAACAAATCAGCTTCAGCACACCGGACGAAAAGAGTAAACGTCACGGCCAAGCTGTCGCCGCAGCAAGTTTGCCAAGTATTAGCCTAAATTGAAATTAAGCGCTTGTACAAATGAAATTATATAAAAGAGGAACATATGATGATAGAACTGACAAAAGCTAATTCCGATGTATTCATTCCGGATGAAGTGTCAGAGCAAGTAGCCCTCGCACGTACCACACATTTGGCTATTGGAGCACATCAGGATGATCTGGAAATCTTCGGATACGCCCCGATTGCCGAATGCTATGCTAAAAAGGACAAATGGTTTACAGGTGTTACTGTTACTGACGGTGCAGGTAGCGTAAGAGCTGGAATCTACAGCGATTTTACCGATGAAGAGATGAAGGAGATTCGTCTTCAGGAGCAGCGCAAAGCGGCTTTTATTGGTGAATACTCTATCCAATATCAGCTGGGTTTCAGCAGCAGTGAAGTGAAAAATCCTGCCAGCGACCATATTATCAACGATCTCTACGCTATTCTTAACATTGCTCAGCCAGAAGAGGTTTATCTCCACAACCCAGCAGATAAACATGATACCCACGTGAGCACCATGGTTCGTGCCATAACTGCCCTACGCAAGCTTCCCGTTGATAAACGTCCTAAGAAAGTTTATGGTTGTGAAGTATGGCGAGATCTCGACTGGATGATGGATGATGAGAAAGCTGTTCTCAACACCTCGGTGCAAGATCACATCGCAACAGCACTTGTAAGTGTTTATGACTCTCAGATCAGTGGAGGCAAGCGCTACGATCTAGCTACAACAGGCCGTCGTCTAGCAAACGCAACCTACTATGCCTCACATGGTGTAGATGACATCAGTAGTATGAACTTTGCCATGGATTTGACTCCACTGATTGAAAATCCATCAATGAGCCTCAAAGATTATACAGTTGCTGCTATACAACGCTTTCAGGATGATGTAGCAGGGAAACTTGACAGATTTGCTTAATCAAGATAATAACTTTGGCTATGCTCTTAGTGATAACTTTAATAAAAGGTAATAGGAAATGGAAGTAATTATTCGCCAGACTAAGGAAGACGCCTGCGAACTGGCCTGTCAGCTTCTCGTAAAAGCCGTGCGTGAAAATCCCAGCCTAGTTTTAGGGCTTGCCACCGGCCGTAC
>JAAGZM010000517.1 GCA_024206355.1 Gammaproteobacteria bacterium
ACGTGTTACACGTACACAAAATGATGATACAGAATCAGCCGTTAGCTTTGATGCAATTCGTGAAATTGATGGTGATTTTATTTCAGGAGTTGAAACAGGTGTACGCTATAGAGCACGAGAAAAAAATGTTGTTCGTAACGAATTTGATGGCTCTTTAGGTGCCGATTTACGTTTGTCTCAGGTTCCAGAAAACACTTATGCATATGGAGCTGATAACTTTTTAAATGGCGATTCAATGAACTCCTTTGACTACAGCGAATTAGTTTTTGCTGATGTTGATAGCACTCTGGCTTATGCCGCTAGTCAAGGTACAGATATTACGCCAGAATTTGACCCACTTGGAAGCTACAATATTGAAGAAGATACTTTTGCCGCCTATGTACAACTAAACTTAGATGGTGAGGTAGGCAATGTTCCGTTTATTGGTGATTTTGGTTTTAGAGTTGTATATACCCAACAAGATATCGCTGGCTTTACGCGTCCTTTCACTATTGATGGCACTCAAACACCAGGTAAATTAATTTTTACAAGCGAAGTAAATGAGCCGATTTCATCTGATGACTCGTATGTGAATGTTTTGCCAAGTTTAAATCTTAGGTTTGAACTAGAAGAAGACTTATTTCTGCGCGTAGCTGCATCAAAGTCTCTGACAAGACCAACTTTCCAAGCACTATCCCCAGCACTAAGTATCAACCCAAGTGCAACGATAGATCAAAATGGTGATGGAATAGCAGCCACTGCCGCAAGCGGAAATGGTAACTTAAAGCCTTATGAATCGACAAACTTTGATTTAGGCATGGAATGGTACTTTGATGAAGCAAGTGCACTTTATGCAAGTATATATTACAAAGAAATTGAAGACTTCATTGCCACAGTAACGAACAAAGACGTCACCATTGGCTCGGTACTTTTCGATTCGGTCTCTCAACCCGATAATCAAGGTATTGCGCAATTGATTGGTTTGGAAATAGGCTATCAACAGGCGTTCGAGTCTGGTTTCGGTTATTTGGTTAATGCTTCATTTACTGATAATAATGCTGACTTTGAATCCGGCGGGGAAATCCCTTTTCCTGGTGTATCAGATATTAGTTATAACTTGGCTGGATATTATGAAAAAGGTCCATTACAAGCTCGTTTAGCGTATAGCTACCGTGGTGATTACTTGTTACTACCAAGCGATGTATTTACCAATCAAGTATTTGTTGAAGATTATGCACAACTTGATGCCTCGGTTAGTTTTGATGTTACTGAATCTACCACTGTGTTTTGTCAAGCAGTTAACTTAACTGATGAAAATACCAAAGCCTACACGTCTAATGAGTCTGTTAACTTGTCACGTCAGTTCTTATCAGAAGGTTATGTAGGTAGAACGTTCACTTTAGGGGTTAGGGCTTCATTCTAATCTTTGGGTATAGAAAGATATAGGGTATAGTAACCTTACACACGGCATGGATGCATTGAATCAACAATGATTCAGGGAGTACCTGATTGGTACTCCCATTATTAGTAAATTAAATTTAGAAAATGGTGTTAAAAGTGAAAGTTGGATTATGTGGTTTGGGTGATAGGTTAAGTTATGTCGCTAAAGTAATGAACGACCTTATACCAAATTTTGAATTGGTGTGTTTTTCTGACCCATCAACCGTAAAATACGAATATATGCAATCGCATGGCATAAGTATGAAGCAATATGATGAGTTATCAGAAATGCTCAATTGCGAAGAGTTAGATTTGTTAATGATTGGTTCGCCAAATCATTTACATCTAGAGCATATTCGAATTGGCTTAGAGCATGGAATCAAAATATTCACAGAAAAACCCGTAGTTATATCTGAAGTTGAAACATTTAACTTGTTGGATTTAATAAAGGAATATAACGCAGTTGACAATATTTTAGTCGGCATGGTGTTGAGATATTCACTTTTATATAAAGATTTGAAAGCGAGTATTGAATCTGGGCAGCTTGGTGATATTAGTAGCATTGAGGCGTCTGAACATATCGCTCCAGAGCATGGTGCTTTTTTCATGCGAGACTGGCGGAGAAATCCTGAATTTTCGGGTGGTTTTATGTTAGAAAAGTGTTGCCACGATTTAGATATTTATCAAGGGGCTATAGATAGCAGAGCCAGTAAAGTTGTAAGTTTTGGTGGACGAAGAACCTTTATCGAAAAGAATAAGGTACTGGCAAGTAATCCTATTTATTCAGAACGTAAATCTCGTTGGGAAGGTAATGATGAAGTTTTTACTGACGAAGGGAAATTGGTCGATCATCAAACCGCCTTAATTGAATATGAAAACGGCGTTAGTTTAAGTTTTCATACTAATTTAAATGTGCCTGATGAATATCGTCGTTTCAGTGCTTTTGGTTCTCTAGGAATGGCTGAAGGTGATTTTGTTAGAAACTTTTATAAAGTACATGATACGCAATCATCAGAAGCAATCGTTGATAAAACCTATCAGCACGATGTGTCAATTTCTAAACATTATGGCGCAGAAGAGCAAATGGCTGCTGATTGGATTGCATATTTTGATGAAGGTAAACCATTACCTGTTTCTATATTGGACGCATTGGAAGCTGGTTTAACCGCAATTAAGCTTGATGAGTCACGAGAGCAGGGTAAAGTGCTGGACTTAACTTCGTTATGGCAACGTTTTGATAGTTATCAATTACGTTAGTATTTAACGCTTACCTCTCAAGAATTTATTTAAGAAGATATAAATTATGCAGTTTGTGGATTGGATTATAGTTGCTGTCTATATTGTTTTTGCTTTGCTCATTGGCGTTTGGTTTACCAAAAAAGCCAGTAAAAGTACGGACGATTTCTTTGTTGCTGGCCGTTCATTGCCTTGGTATGTGGCTGGTACTTCAATGGTGGCAACAACTTTCTCATCAGATACACCATTGTTTGTTTCCGGAATTGTACGTGAGCAAGGTATTTATGCGAATTGGATTTGGTGGGGGGGGATGGTTGGTATCATTATATCGGTATTCTTTTTTGCTAAGTTGTGGCGTCGTTCTGAAGCTGTTACTGAAATTGAATTTATTTCCCAACGCTATGAACCGAGCAAAGCGGCAAATAGCTTAAGAGTTTTTAAAGCATTATTTGATGGTGTGATCATTAACTGCATTATTATGGCATCGGTCACTTTAGCAATGGCTAAAATTATTGTTATGGTGCTTGATTTTGGCTCTGCACCTATGTATGTCCTACCTTTTTTTGGTGCTATTGGTTATACCGAAGTTATATTAATAGGGCTTGCATTTGCAGCAGTATTTTATACCGCACTATCTGGTTTGTATGGTGTCGTCTATACTGATTTAATTCAATTTGCTTTAGCTATGGTTGGCTCTATCGCGTTAGCTGTTATTGCCTGGTTAGATTTAGAAAGTAAAGGTGGCTTTGTTAGCCAAATACAGGCGGCTCCGGGTTATACCCCTGACACCTTGAAAATGTTTCCCAGCATGGGGCTGAATTTGGAAACATTATCCTTCCTTGTTTTTATTCTCATCCTTCCTCTTTACTCTGCTGTTGGGCCAGGTTTTTTTTTACAACGAATTTTAGCAGCAAAGTCAGAGCGTGATGCCGCTCTATCTATGGGTTGGTTTGCAGTTTGTCATATGATCTTGAGAAGCTGGCCTTGGGTTGTAGTTGCTGCTGCTTCTTTAGTGTATTTTCCAAACATTGCCGATGGCGAGCAAGCATACCCAGCCATGATAAATATTTTATTACCTGTTGGTTTAAAAGGTATTATGATTGCTTCTTTATTAGCCGCTTTTATGAGTACGTTAGATACCCATTTAAACTGGGGATCATCATACTTAGTTAATGATGTTTATCAGCCTTTTATTGCAAAAGGCAAACCTAAAAAACATTATGTTTTAATCGCTAGAATATCAATGTTACTGCTAGTTTTTGTTGCGTTAGCCATTGCGAGTACACTTACTTCAATATTAGACGCCTATAAGTACCTAGGTGTCATGATAACTGGCCCAGCTATCATTCTGATTTTACGTTGGTACTGGTGGCGTATAAATGTCTGGTCAGAAATATCTGTACTATTGGCTTCGGTGATTATTGGTAACATGCTCTTTCTTTGGTTACCTGATAGCCCTGATGCTGACTATTTTGGCGTAAGGTCATTACTGAATATTAGTGGTGCTACTTTAATCGCATTGATTGTTACCTATTTAACTACGGAAAAAGCACCGACAACCAAAGTGAAAGAATTTTATCGTCGATTACGTATACAAGGGCCGGGTTGGAAGAGAGTAGCAGAGCATACAGGTCTTGCAGGTCTTGATGATTCGTTAGCAATAACGTCGGTTTCTTGTCTAAGTGCTATTGGTGCTTTGTTTAGTCTAATGTTTATTGTTGGGACAGTTATTTTTGAAAATACAAACGGTCTGATCATATCCACGGTTATATTTATCATCTCTTCTTTGGTTTTGAAAAGAACCCTTGGTGGCACCTTTAAGCTTAAAGAAGATATCACTTAGTTTTTGAAAATTAATAGTCAAAAAATCAACTATAGCTCTCCTAATTTCCTTTATTTTAAATCTCGGAAATTAAGAGCTAGGAAAAAAAAGTCGAACTTATTGCATTTATCATTAGTTTGTTGAAATAGGAGGTACTCTGCCAAATTTAGTGGTTGTTTTGTTTTTGACGACATTTCCCAAGCTATCGAAACCCAAACTTGAGGCATTCTAAAAAAATGTTTACTGATGGAACTAAAGTGCTTGGGAAGATCTTTGAGGGCAATTTCCTCCATAATGCGCAGGCGTTATCCTCGTGCGGGTAAATGCCTATATATTAGAAATAGTAATAAAAACTTGATTTGTTGGTTACTCACGATAGGTAGATCCTGATGATAAGTAGAATAGAAAGACAAGTAGAAATTCTTCGAATTATTGAGGAAACAGGTAAGGTACTTGTTTCAACTCTTGTTGATTTATTTGCGGTATCTGCTGTAACTATACGCTTCGATTTGAACCTGCTTAATAGCAAAGGGGTTATCACGCGCTGTCGAGGTGGTGCAGTTTCTTTATCTCCATTAGCCAAAAAAATTCAAGGTAGTACAAGTTACGAAAACAAAAATAGCATAGAAGAAAACCTTACCTCATCAGCGATAAAACTGCTTGAGAATGGTGATGCGGTATATTTTGACCCAAAGATGGCATCAGAAAATTTAACAACATGCTTGTCAGATCTCAAGAATATAAAACTCCTTACAAATGGTATTAGCGTAGCCAAGCAAGCAGCAGAGCATGAAAACCTTGAGCTGATTTTAATTGGTGGGAAATTATGCACAAAGTCGATGGCATTTCATGGACATCAAGCTGAATGTGAAGCTAATAACTATCATTTTGATAAAACTTTTTTAGTTGTAGATAAATTTGATTGTCGAGTAGGTATTACTACAAATGAGGAATACAAATCAGACTTAATTAAGGCGTTGTGTGAAAATTCTTCTGAAATAATTGTTATTTGCAAGTCAATAAATCTGGGTAAATCTCATTGTCACATTATTGCAAACAATCAAAAAATATCTACGTTGATAACCGACAAGGGCATCAAAGAAGTGGATGTTGAGGCCTTCAAAAGCTCTGGAATAAAGCGAATTCTTTCAGAGTAGACAACCACTATACAGTCTATAAGCAGTAAAATTTACAGGAACGAACATGAACGAATTTATAAATATTATTAAAGCTAACAAAAAAGGCGAAATGCGTGGTATTTACTCCATTTGCTCCGCACACGCTTTAGTTATTGAAGCGGCTATTGAGCAAGC
>JAAGZM010000518.1 GCA_024206355.1 Gammaproteobacteria bacterium
ACAAAAACCTTAAAATGCAACCAATGTTTTGATAAAAGCAACAGTCACAAGATTACTATATACCTTATTACTGTACCTGTTAATTCCTATTGAGTTAATCAGGCTATACACGCGTGGACGAATTACTCCAGAATATCGTCTACGCTGGTCAGAAAGGTTTGCGATTTCCTTACCAGCTATGTCTATAAATAAAGGGGGGATCTGGGTACATACTGCATCTGTTGGTGAATTCCTGGCGGCTTTGCCGTTTATTAAGCAGTTACTCAAATATCATTCAGAAATGCCCATTACAGTAACAACTATGACACCAACAGGTTCGAAGCTAGTCAAGGAAGAATTGGGTGATCAGGTGTATCATATTTATTCCCCTTATGACTTGCCAGATGTAATTACAAGATTTCTCGATCATGTAGAACCGGTTAAGCTATTGATTATGGAGACTGAACTCTGGCCAAATACCATTGCAGAAGCCTGTCGAAGAGACATCAAAATTGTTTTGATGAATGCAAGACTTTCTAAACAGTCTGCAGCAGGATATAAACGTTTCAACAGTCTTGCAGTGTTTATGATGAGTAAGTTGTCAGTGATTGCAGCACAACATAAAGACGACGCCGATCGATTTATTCAGTTGGGCGCAAAAAGTACTAATGTTACTGTGACTGGTAATATCAAATATGATCTAATAATCAATAGTAAACTTTTGCAGCAGGGGAATAATCTTCGGGAGCAATTTCCATCAAAACTAGTTTGGATTGCAGGTAGCACTCACCGTGGGGAAGATGAACAAATCTTAAATGCCCATCAACTAGTTAGAAAACACTACCCTGAAGCACAGCTGATACTGGTACCTCGACACCCTGAAAGATTTAATGAAGTTGCTAACTTATGTCAAACAACAGGATTTTCCATTAGCCGCAGAAGTTTAAATGAAGATATGGAACAGGCGATTTATCTGGGTGATACCATGGGGGAATTGTTGTTACTGTTCTCGGCGGCTGATATAGCTTTTGTTGGTGGTAGTTTGGTGGAAATAGGTGGGCATAATCTGTTAGAACCAGCAGCCTTATCAAAACCTGTACTAACAGGGCCCTATGATTATAATTTTCAGGATATTAATCGACAAATGCTAGCAGCTAAAGCAGCAGTTTGTGTAGATAATTCAGAACAACTAGCACAACAGATAGTTCAATGGCAGCAAGAACCGGAATTGATGCAAAAGGTTGGC
>JAAGZM010000519.1 GCA_024206355.1 Gammaproteobacteria bacterium
CCTGTTACAAACGTTCATATGACACTCGAAAAAAACATACCTGTCAGTAGTGGACTAGGCTCAAGTGCCTGCTCAATAGTTGCGGCAGTTGCAGCGTTGAATGAATTCTATGAGCAACCTTTTGATAAGCAAAAACTACTACTGTTAATGGTCGAGCTAGAAGCTGAAATTAGTGGCAGTATGCATTTTGATAATGTAGCGCCCTGTTATCTTGGCGGCTTGCAACTAGTGATAGAAAGTGCAGATAAAATTACCCAAAACATTCCAGTTTTTGAAGACTGTTATTGGGTCATGGCTTACCCTGACGTTTTAGTCAGCACAAAGGCAGCAAGAGATATTTTGCCTAAAACCTATGATAAACAAACAGCAATAAAATTTGGACAAAACCTAGCAAGCTTTATTGATGCCAGTTATAGACAAGATAAAGTTCAGGCGTTCGCCGTACTAAAAGACGAACTAGCCGAGCCTTATAGAAAACACTTATTACCTAATTATAAAGTTGCAAAACAAACCTTAGAATCTTACGGATGTTTAGCAGTAGGTATATCAGGTTCAGGACCAACTTTATTTGCAGTAACCGATGATCTATCTATTGCAGAAAAGTCACAAAATTGGTTAGCCGAAAACTATTTACAAACAGAACAAGGTTTCGTTCATATCTGCAAAGCAGATCTAGAAGGAATTCGAAGAATTTAATTCTGATTTATTAGGAATCAGACCGAACTAAGAGAATAAATAAGTGAAGCTTTACAACTTAAAAGATGAAACACAAATTGTTGATTTTGAAACGGCAGTTAAAACAGGCCTAGGACGAAATCAAGGATTGTTTTTTCCAAAAGAAATAACGCCACTAGATAACATTGAACAACTATTAAGCATGGATGTTCATAGTCGAAATTATAAAATTTTAAAGCCCTTTGTTTCAAGCAATCTTAATGATGAAACATTACAGAAAATCATTGAAAAAACTTTCGCTTTTCCCGCAAAAATAAAGGCAGTAAATAACACAGAATATTGCTTAGAATTATTTCATGGTCCAACACTCGCGTTTAAAGATTTTGGTGCAAACTTTATGGCCAATTGTCTAACCAGTTTCGGAAGTGATGACAAACCGATTACGATCCTCACTGCCACCTCTGGAGATACAGGCGCAGCAGTAGCACATGCGTTTCACGGTTTAAAGAATATCCAAGTAGTAATATTATTTCCTCAGGGAAAAATTAGTGAACTACAACAAAAAATGTTCACCACATTGGGTGATAATATCCATACTATTTCGATCGAAGGCAGCTTTGATGATTGCCAACAACTGGTAAAACAAAGTTTTGATCAACGTGATCTAGTCAATTCAGTCGGCCTCAACTCAGCCAACTCAATTAATATAAGTCGACTACTTGCACAGGTATGTTACTACTTCGATGCTTTCTCACAATTACCAGCCGATAAACGCGATCAGGTAGTTGTATCAATCCCAAGCGGTAACTTTGGAAACTTATGCGCTGGCGTAATCGCTAAAATATTAGGACTACCGATCAAACACTTTATAGCAGCAACTAATGTCAATGATACAGTTCCTCGCTATCTCGAAACTGGCGAATGGTCACCTAAAGAAACAATAGCAACCATCTCAAATGCAATGGATGTCAGCAAACCCAATAACTGGCCACGCATTGAATACATGATGGAAACCGAACAATTTGCAAGCTCTGCATTATCTGGTATCGGCGTCTCAGAAGAACAAACCGAAGAAACTTTGCAGGCAATCTACGCTCAAGGATACGTCAGTGAACCACACGCAGCAGTCGCCTATCATGGATTACACAAATCACTAAAAGATGGCGAAACAGGAATATTCTTGGGCACTGCACACCCAGCGAAATTTAAATCAACGGTAGAAGATATTCTCGATATTGATTTATCCTTACCAAAAGAACTTGCCAAGTGTGTGGTAAAAGAAGATCTTTCACATGAATTCAAAGCGGACTTTAAGCAGTTGGAAGAATTTTTATATAACTTATAGACGGTAGCTTCTTTGAACATGGGCGGAAAAAAGATTGAGCACTCTTTTTATATGCACTGTTCGTTTTGCTCAGGTGGTGATAGCTTATTCTACAGGACGCCGTGAACCTTTCCATGGGGGCTTCGCTGCTGCATCCCTGCAGCACAGATCTATTGAATAAGCTATCACCACCTGCGTTTTCAAATTGTCGTTGAATATTATAATTTTTTTCAACATAAAACATTAATATCTGGGGGGATAAGCTTGACCTTAAAAGAACAAGATCTCTCGAAAATATCACTGAACCATTTAAAAGGTGTAGCGGCCAAACAGTGTGAACGACTTGCCAAACTGGGTATTTATAATATTCAGGATATGTTGTTACACCTCCCTGTGAGATATGAAGATCGAACCAGGTTAATCTCAATCGGTAAATTAAAGCCTGGAATGCAATGTGTTGTTGAAGGAGAAATAGAGCTTTCAGAAGTTTTGCCGGGTCGAAAACGAATGTTGGTTTGTCGGCTGAGTGATGGTACTGGCAGTATTGATCTGCGGTTTTTTAATTTTTATGGCAATCAACTTAAGCAGTTATCAAGAGGCTCTACAGTTCGTTGTTTTTCAGAGGTTAGGCGAGGTAGAATGCTCTTAGAAATGGTTCATCCTGAATATAATGTTATTCATAAAAATAGTGAACCGGTTATTGAAAATAGTTTGACTCCCGTTTATCCAACGACGGAAGGGTTGCGTCAAATTAGTTTAAGAGCAATTATATCTCAAGCACTTGCATTGCTGAATACTGATAATTTTAAAGAATTAATTGCTCCTGATTTATTAGCAACAATGAACTTGCCAGCGATACCTTTATTGGATGCGATAAAATTTATTCATAATCCTCCAGCAGATGTCGATCAACAATTATTAGAAGACGGTCAACATCCTTGTCAGCAACGGCTGGTACTAGAAGAGTTACTTGCGCATCAGCTAACGATGTTAAAATTGAGACGAGAAAATGAGCGGCATAATGCTTTTGGCTTATCGAAAAACTTGAAATTACTGCCCTCCTTTCTTGAAGCTTTAGCTTTTACGCCTACGAATGCTCAACTAAAAGTCTATCAAGAAATAGCCGAAGATATATCAAAACCAATACCAATGATGAGGCTAGTACAAGGTGATGTAGGTTCTGGTAAAACTTTGGTTGCTGTGATGGCGGCAATTCAGGCATTAGAAGCTAGTAAGCAGGTGGCAATGATGGCGCCGACGGAGTTGCTTGCAGAGCAACATGCAACCAATTTCCTACAGTGGTTAGAGCCTCTTGGTTTTAATGTTGTTTGGCTATCTGGAAAAGTTACCGGCAAAGCACGACAGAGAGTGAATGAAGCAATAGCAACAGGCGAAGCATCAATAGTTGTTGGTACTCATGCTTTGTTTCAAGAATCAGTAGAGTTTCATTCGCTTGCATTGATAATTGTAGATGAGCAACATCGATTTGGCGTTCATCAACGTCTTGCGCTTCGTGAAAAAGGTAATCAGAATGGATATTATCCTCATCAGCTTATTATGACTGCCACACCTATCCCGAGAACACTGGCAATGTCTGCCTATGCCGATTTGGACACTTCAATTATTGATGAGTTGCCTCCTGGGAGAACACCCGTGACCACCATTGCGATGAACGATCAGCGTCGGCAAGATATTATTGATCGCGTTGAGAGTGCTTGTTTGGAGGAAAAAAGACAGGCCTATTGGGTATGCACTTTAATCGAAGAGTCTGAAAATTTGCAGTGTCAGACTGCTGAAGATACTCATACTCAATTAACCGAACAACTGACCAGTTTAACTGTTGGGTTAATACATGGTCGCATGAAGAGCAAAGAAAAAATGGCGATCATGCAGCAGTTCAAAGACGGTGATATTGATGTACTTGTTGCCACAACTGTTATTGAAGTTGGTGTTGATGTTCCTAATGCCTCATTGATGGTCATCGAAAATTCTGAACGGTTAGGTTTAGCACAATTGCATCAGTTACGAGGCAGAGTAGGGCGTGGTAGTGCGGCAAGTCACTGTGTATTGCTTTATCGGTCACCTTTATCTAATCATGGCAAACAACGCATTGCTGTATTACGAGAGACAAATGATGGCTTTGTAATTGCTGAAAAAGACTTAGAGCTTAGAGGTGCAGGAGAGGTCTTGGGTACAAGACAGACAGGTCTTGCTGAATTTAAGATTGCTGATTTATATCGAGATAGACATCTTTTACCCAAGGCATCTGAGCTTGCAGGAAAATTACAAAATCGACATCCTGAGCAGGTAAGCATGCTCATCGAGCGCTGGCTTGGATCAAAACAGGAATTCGCCAAAGTTTAGTAAATGAACAGAAAACTTTAACTATTCAGAGCATCTTATTAGTGCTATCTTTGCGACAATAAAACCTGCAAATTTAACAAACTAATTTATCAAATAATGAAACGAGCATAATGAGTGATAAAACAGTAGTCCTAACCGGTATTACTACCACCGGAACTCCTCACCTTGGAAACTACGTTGGTGCAATCAGACCTTCTATTGAAGCTAGTGAAGATACGTCTGTCCAATCCTATTATTTTTTGGCTGATTATCATGCACTGGTAAAGTGCCATGAGCCAGAAAGAGTTCATCAATCAAGCATAGAAAATGCAGCAACCTGGTTAGCGCTAGGGCTTGATACTGACAATGCAATTTTCTATCGACAATCTGATATACCAGAAATCATGGAACTTAACTGGATGTTGTCCTGTATGACAGCCAAAGGTTTGATGAATAGGGCCCATGCTTATAAAGGTGCAGTTGCCGAAAATACAGAGAGAGGTGAATCTGATCCTGATAAGGGTATTAATATGGGACTGTTCACTTATCCTACATTGATGAGTGCAGACATATTAATGTTTAATGCGAATAAGGTTCCTGTTGGAAAAGACCAAACTCAGCACCTTGAAATGGCGAGAGTTATTGCTCAGCGTTTTAATCATCATTTTGGTGATCATTTCACTATTCCAGAAATTGTATTAGGTGAAGAAGGTGCTATTCTTCCAGGTCTTGACGGCAGAAAGATGTCTAAGAGTTATAACAATACCATTCCTTTATTTTTACCAGAAAAAAAGTTTCGTAAAATGATCATGAAGATTAAAACTAATTCTCTTGAGCCCGGTGAGCCAAAAGATCCGGAAGAATGCAGTTTATTTGCCATTTATAACTCACTTGCAACACGCGATGAAGTGGCTGCAATTAGAAAGCGTTATGCTGAGGGAATTGCATGGGGAGAAATGAAGCAGTTTCTTTTTGAGTATCTCAACGGTATTTTTTCAGCACCGAGAGAAAATTATAATGCCTTGATGGAAAATCCTGCTGAGATTGAAGCTATTTTGGTTAGAGGTGCCGAGAGGGCGCGAGATTATGCTTCACCCTTTATGCAACGGTTGCGATATGCAACAGGGATCCGCCCTTTGAAGTAGTGGAGAAACAATGTCGCAAGCAAGCAGTAATCATTGGGATGAAATTTTTTCAAACACTGAAGAAACAAACTTAGGTTGGTATGAAGATGACGTTTCGCTAACCTTAAAATTATTAAAGCCAATTCCTAACTGGGAACATTCAAATATGTTTATGGTGGGAACAGGCATTTCCCGTCTTATTGAAACTGTACTTGCTAAAAGTGTTCGTCTTTCATTGAACGATATTAGCCCTAAGGCTTTAGAAAAAGTTAAATCTCGGTTAGGTAAAGAATCAGGATCTGTCAATTGGCTGTGTCAGGATATTAGTAAGCCGATTAATGATAGCGATCAAAGACCAGCAAGTGTCGATATATGGATAGATAGAGCAGTTTTACATTTCTTGAATGATGAGCAAAGTATCTGTGGCTATTTTGAAAATTTAAATAAGGTATTAAAAAAAGGTGGTCACTCCCTATTTGCTGAATTCTCAAAAAAAGGTGCTGCCACATGTGCAGATCTAGAACTTCATCGTTATTCAGTTGACGAACTAACTGAACGTTTAGGCTCAACATATCAATTAATAGATTCTTTTGAGCATATTTATATGAATCCAAAGGGTGAACCAAGACCTTATGTTTACTGTCTTTATCAAAAACTTTCATAGCTGGTTTAGAGGAAAATATTATGGATTTTAGTGTTCCTGAGCAATTAGAGACTGAACGATTAATTCTCAGACAATTTAAAGATGGTGACTGGTCTGATTTGCATCAATACTATTCTGATCAAACAGCAACAAAATTTACGGTTGGTCGAGAGTTTACGGAGGAAGATACTTGGCGCACAATGTGTATAATGATTGGTCATTGGCAGTTGCGAGGCTATGGTCCCTATGCGGCGGTAGAAAAAGCCAGTGGCAATGTCATAGGTCCCATTGGATTTTGGTTTCCATTAGGTTGGCCATCACCAGAAATAAAATGGGCACTAGCCCCCGCCTATTGGGGAAAAGGTTATGCCAGTGAAGGTGCTCGTACTGTCCAAGCTGTCGGTAAGCAATATCTCCCCGATATCTCTCTAATCAGTTTTATCCATCCTAAAAATGAAGCTTCCATTAAACTTGCACAAGCATTAGGTGCGACTTTTGAAAAGAATTTACCTTTTCGTGGTGAGCAATGGCCAGTATATCGGCACCCTTGATTTAGTGAGGAAATTAGTCAGTAAACTTTTGAACAACAGATTCATCAAGCTGTCTCTTCTGGGTATCTAAAGGGCATATGACTAATAAATTTGATAGCAGATGATAGTTTATCTGTTCATTGACGACTTAGACACTTTGAAAAGTTTTTTTAATCTTACTTCTAAATCGTGAAGAGTGCCGTAAGTAGTATGACTTTAAACGATTTTTCCTCTGGATAATGTTGTTTTGTTCATGTAAAGTGTGGCGAATAGACTGCCTGTTTAGTCAAGTTGTCTGATCTGTA
>JAAGZM010000520.1 GCA_024206355.1 Gammaproteobacteria bacterium
CAGAGGTTTTACTTCGACTAATAAGACTGCAGATGCGGTGGTTAACTTAGGCACTTCGACAAAAAATGCATTTGGTATTACATTTGCGTTCCTACAAAATGGCCTAATAGATTTAGAACTTTCTGCATCACAGGCAGAAGGGACATCTGAAATTATTTCTAGTCCAAGAGTTGTGACCACAAATGGTAACACAGCCAAAATTAAAGCGGGTCGTGAAGTTCCTTATCTTGAGCAAAGTGAGAGTGGTAATACTATCGCATTTAAAGATGCTGTATTGAGCTTGGAAGTGACTCCACTGATTATTCCTGGTGACAAAGTACATATGGAGCTGATTATTAATAAAGATGAAGTTGATGAAACTGTTCCTATCGGTATTGGCTCTGCACCAAGTATTGCGACTAAAGAAGTTGAAACATCAGTTTTAGTTAATAATGGTGATACGGTTGTCTTGGGTGGAATTTTTGAGCGTGTCCGATCTAATTTTCTTGATTCAGTCCCTGTGTTGGGTGATATTCCCGTTATCGGAGCTGCTTTTAGGATAAATAATAGCGGTGATGAAAAAAGTGAGCTTATTATCTTTATTACTCCTAAAATCATGGATGAGAATTTATCTATCAGATAATAGATGAATTAAATTCATGAACTCTTTTAAAGGGCTGCCGGGAAACCGCAGCCCTTTTTCATTTGAGACTTGATTAAATTATTGTGATTTA
>JAAGZM010000521.1 GCA_024206355.1 Gammaproteobacteria bacterium
CCTATCCTATACTAATACTATCCTATACTATCCTATACTAATACTATCCTATACTAATACTATCCTATACTAATACTATCCTATACTAATACTATCCTATACTAATAGTTACTATCCTATACTAATAGTTACTATTAGGATAGGATAGTATTAGTAACTATTAGTATAGGATAGGATAGGATAGTATAGGATAGGATAGTATTAGTATAGGATAGTATAGGATAGTATTAGTATAGGATAGGATAGGATAGGATAGTAACTATTAGTATAGGATAGGATAGTATAGGATAGGATAGTATTAGTATAGTATTAGTATAGGATAGTAACTATTAGTATAGGATAGTAACTATTAGTATAGGATAGGATAGTAACTATTAGTATAGGATAGTATAGGATAGTATAGGATAGTATTAGTATAGGATAGTATAGGATAGTATAGGATAGTATTAGTATAGGATAGTATAGGATAGTATAGGATAGTATAGGATAGTATTAGTATAGGATAGTATA
>JAAGZM010000522.1 GCA_024206355.1 Gammaproteobacteria bacterium
ACAGTTGACGGCTTCATGAATGGAGCCGTCATTAAACAAAATGATAAAGGAGTATCCAAATGGAATTGGATCAACAACGGTGCTGGTTAAGTCTAGCGCAACAACCCTACCCAATAATTCGTGAATTTCTTAAACAAATTGTAAATTCTAATACAGAATCAATTGCAGACTCATTGATTGATAGCTGGCTAGAAACACATCATTGTGTGATCAACTTTGAACAATTAGAACATTCACTCTCTTGGCTTGGAAAGAAAGGACATCATCTTCTAGCTTTTCCTCAATTTCCTGAGCGTTTAAAGGCAATTAATGATCCACCTGTTATATTGTTCTTAGCCGGTGATCACAAATTACTCGAAGCACAGCAACTTGCTATTGTTGGTAGTCGTAAACCGACAAGCGGAGCACAAGAAAACGTAGTCTATTTTGCACGTCATCTCGCTGAACTAGGGCTAATAATAACTAGCGGAATGGCAGTGGGAATTGATGGACTTGCTCATAGAGCTGCTCTACAGGTTGAGGGAAAAACTGTTGCGGTTTTAGGTTGCGGACACGACACTTGTTATCCATATAAACACCAGTCATTATTTCGTGATATAGAGGAAAAAGGTTTATTAATCAGTGAGTTCACACCGGACACACCTGTTAAAGGGTTTCAATTTCCTCGTAGAAATCGGATTATCAGTGGTTTAAGTCTAGGAGTTTTAGTTGTTGAAGCAGCGATAAAAAGCGGCTCACTCATTACCTGTCGACTAGCTGCAGAACAAGGTCGTGAAGTTTTTGCTATCCCTGGCGATATTGCAAACCCAATGTCGAGAGGTTGCCATCACTTAATTCGCCAAGGTGCCTGTCTAGTTGATCACCCTAAGCAAATTATTGAAGAGCTTGGCTATATCGAGCCGTCTATAAATCCTAAAACTTTAAGCGATACACAAGTTACGTCTATTTCCGGGCTCTCAAATGATGAAATTCAGCTCATGCATTGCATAGAGCGTCATCCAATTAATATTAATAACCTCGTTATTCGCTCTGGAATGAAAATGTCACTGGTTTTATCAGTGCTTTTCAGTTTAGAATTGAAGCAGAAAATTTCAGGATCTGCTGATGGTTACTTTAGAAGGAAACTAGAGTCATCACTTTTTTAATAACTGTCTGGTTCTGTTCTATATCCATTCTACTTCAAGATGTAGAATTGGTATAAATACTAACTTTTTAATCTTAAATAAGTGAAATACTATTATGAGTAATACCTTTGTAGCAATTTTAATGGGATCAGATTCTGATCTCCCAGTCGTCAAATCAACAATGACCGTTTTAGAGAGCTTAAAT
>JAAGZM010000523.1 GCA_024206355.1 Gammaproteobacteria bacterium
TAGAGATAACAATTAAAGACCAACAGCTTTTAATATTTTTGTTTTACGTTGTTCTAACTCTGATCTATGCGATTGACTGATTAATCCAATAGTCGTCCATGGCTCCAATATTTTCAATGCTTCAGTTTGCTTTTCCGAATCAGAAAGCGAACTACCCAACCCTTGTTGTAATTGTTTTAATTGAAGTGCCATTCGTTGTTTCTTGCAATTTTCTGGAGATTCAGTTGATAACAGAATTTCAGCATCCAGCGCCAAGCTATTTAGTTGTAATAGTCCTGCTTCGTTTTCAGAAATTTCTTCAGAATTCAATAATGGTTGAAGTCGAGCGGTTATCAGTGAGTTGGATTTTTCATCTAGTGTCAATTCCGATATTTGTTGTTGTAGTTCGGTTATAATTTGATCTTTGTGTCCACCATCTAAAAGTTGCTCTTCCGCTTGTTGCAATAACTCAAATGCTTTTAAGGATGATTTCAATTTTTCTTTCTTTAAACGTTGTCCGAGTCCCGAATAATGTTCAGTGTATTTTGAACAGGCTTTATCAAAAGCAGCGACTACTGATCTTTCACTGGATCTTGGTAGTTCAGTTTCTGTTGACCAACTATCTCTTAACTTTTCAAACTCCTCGTAACTCTGTTTTAACTGACTGTCGTCGATTTGGCAAAGTTGATTAATTTGTTGAGTAAGCGCTTTTAACTGAGATTGATTTTCTTGCAATTCTTTTCTTTGTGATTTGTTTTCTTCATCTCGCTTTGCGAAAACTTTATCAATTTCGCTACGAAATTTTTGCCATTGCTCGCGGTCGGCTTTAAAAAAGGTCGCGCCTAATTCTTTCCATTGTTTTTGTAAATTGATTACTCCGGAAATAGCTTCTTGGGTATCTTCCATCTCCAAAAACACACTTACTTTGCTCACCAGTGCTTTACGAGAATTTAAGTTAGCTTGCTTCTCTAGTTTTAGGTTTTTTCTGATCAGGTTACAAAGACCATGAAAACGTTTTGTTATTACTTTACGCTCGCTCTCTGGAATAGGTTGATTCTTTTTCCAGTCCTGATCTACCCTATCTAATTGTTTTTCAACTTTTTTGAAATCTGTGTTTTTCCTAGCACTAACTGTTTCTTCTACGACAGAACCTATCTCATCAGTAGAGTCAGTTTCTTCAGTTGACGCTGTTTCTTTAGGTGAGTCCGCTTCCTCAGTAGAACCGGTTTTTTCATTTGAATTATTTTCTTGATTTGGGCTTATTTTTTCAGGTGAACTATTTTTTTCAGTAGGGCTCGCTTCCTCAGCTGGAACAGTTTCAGTTACTTTTTTCTTTACCTGACGCCAATCATTATCTTTAATTAATTGTTCAAGAGACTCACAAATAGTGATTTGTTTTTTAAGATTTTCTGCTCTAACTTTATCTTTTTCTGCATAGTATTCTAAGCAAGGTAAATAAGCGGTATCGCTGGCTTGTTTAAATCTTTCCCATAACTCATCGTCAGCATTCGCTTCAGATGAA
>JAAGZM010000524.1 GCA_024206355.1 Gammaproteobacteria bacterium
TATGGAACAGCCACTTCTGTTTTGCTTAGTAATGGTCTTGATGCCTTTGAATACTATGATTTAAGTCAGAAATTGGATACCAATGGTGGAACATTATCAAATTATGGTGAAGTTTCTCAGGCACCTACAAGTTCTTCTAATGTATTAACCATAGATATATCTAATGGTAATGTTATTACATACACTGCTATAGAAGATACTACACTTACTTTAACAACTACACATGCTAATACGTCTTTCACACTACTAGCGACCAATTTAGGTTCTTTTACATTTGATTGGGATACTAATCAAACTGTTAAATGGGAGGGTGGAATAGAACCAACTTGGTCTACTTCTGGAGATGATTTGGTTACTTTTACAAAAATCGGTTCTGTTTGGATTGGTGGTGCTTTAATAGGGGTAGCATAATGCTTGGAATGTCAAGGATGTGGATGGCCGTAACTAGAGCTTCAGGCTTAGGCTCAGCTGATAAAAATGCTTTTAATATAACAATAGATCACACTAAAGTTGTTGAAGATTTATATGATTTCCCATTGCTTGTAAATCTTGGTGCTGATTCTGGCATTGATGGGTTTGATAGTACTAATATTTTTAGTGAACTAGTTATTAATCCAAATTTACTACTCATGTTAGCATCAGACCAACTTATAAGCAATGGAATAATAGTAGATTCGTCAATATATAATACAGACATATCGAACACCAATACCGTACATAGTCAGGTTGTGAAAAAAATAGGTGAAAGCTCTCTACTGTTTAATGGAAACTCACATTTGTCTGGAAATCTCCATACAGCGTTAGGTGATGATGATTTTACAATAGATTTCTGGTATTACCCTGAGAGTAATGCCAACCACATAATTATGAGTGTGGGATCTACTGGCACAAACAGATTGGCACTACAGAACTATAATGGTAGTATATATTTTTATAATGGTAGTCTGTCTTATACATCGCTATCGGCAGGCTTTGTAGCATACACCTGGGTGCATGTAGCCATTGTGCGGTCTGGTAGTAATATTAAGGTGTACCTTGACGGTATTGAAGTACATTCAACAGTAACACCATTTACAGGCAATGAAACAAATATAGGTATTGGGAGTTCTGGGGGTGCTGTAGCCTTTTTACAAGGTAATATAGATGAATTTAGAATAATAAAAGAAGCTGTTTGGTTGAGTGATTTTACTCCTGAAGTTGTTCATTATACAACTGGCTCATTAAAAATTCTTAACGCTGTTTATATAAACCCTGCGGATACAGCGAGTAACCCTATGCCATCAGACACAACAATCTACTCCAGACAATGCAAAGTAGAAATAGATCGTTGGGATCAAGTAAATCAGCAAGCTCAGTTGTGGGTCAAAGTTCCCTACATCTCCAAAGATGTCGATACTATAATTAATCTATCCTTCGATTCAGGAAATGATGATAATAGCGATAACATCGGTGAAACAGGCGAAGTTCCTGCACAAGCTGTGTGGGAAGATTATTTCGGAGTCTGGCATCAGTCGTTTGATGGTGCAGACTCTACAATTAATGCTAATCATGGGACTCTTATCAACATGGACGATAGTAATATTGTTGATTTTGGTGTTGGTAAGGGTTTGAGTTTTAACGGTATTGATGAAAGTATTACATTACCTGATTTGAATCATGGCAGTTTAAATCAATTTAGTTTATCTGTTACAGCGATGAGTAATGATATTACTATGCAGGCTAGTGTTGTAGACTTAAATAATTCAACAGAAACCTCTGATCCAAACGTGCAGGTGAATATTAATCAGGGTAATGTTTCTAACGAGATAATGTACTACACTCGACATAATGCCACTAATCAACAACATAATGAAAACTCTGATGTAACAGTCAGCAACACTTTTGATTTGGTGTCAACTGAGAATTCTGATATGGATGCTTTTTTAAACGGTCAGGATTTATCATCTGTTGAGGTGGGTGTTGGTGACTATGTATACAGTAATGATACCCTAGAAAATAAAATAGGGGTACATCGTCTAGGTGCTGGTTTCTTTGAGGGTAACATTAAAGAAATCCGACTCTCTAAAGCCATAAAATCAGCAAGCTACATAGCCACTAACTACGAATCAACTCAGGATTCGTTAGTGACTTTTTCTTATGCTGATGTATATGAACTAAATCCTTAATACATCATTGTGTTACGACTGATTGGTAGATAGTATAAAACAAACCAATAGATTTAGTGGGAATACATTCAGTTATATAAGTGTGTATAAATATAACGCTATATTACAAGCCTATGGAACTATGGATGAAGTAGCAATCTTCCCAACTGCCCTAACTCAAGAACAAGTAATATACCAAGCTTCTATAGGAAACTTCTAAAAAACCTGTCAAGCGCCTACGCGCTACTATAAGTAAACCGCGTAGAAACTTGTAGGGCTTTTCTTCATTTAACGGGGCATATGCCAGAAGCACAACCTCCATCATCTATTTCTATATCTGCATCCGTATCTTCCCAATTAATTTCTTCTAAAGTATTTAAGTACTTAAAGAACAAGTCCTTAGTCACATATTCCTGTGGTAAATATTCAAAACCTAAATCTTTAGCAGATACAGTGGGATCATTCTTAAAAAGAAAAGATACACCAACATATATATCCCAATTAGTTAATAACCAGTCAATAATTTCATCTCTCTCTTCTGGTTTGTAATAAATAGTATTAGAAACATTTTGGTCACAGTAATAGACTTGCCATTTTTTGTATCTTTCTAATTGAGTAATTGCATTTTCAGCATTTACTTCCAATACTTCTACACTACCATCCTTTCTAGTTACTTCTTTTTTAGTAAATTCTACATTGTCATATTTAATAGGTAAACATACTAGTGTACTAGTAGAATCACCTGGATTAGGTATCCATCTATAATTAGCTTCTTTCAATTTCATAATTAGTGGGTCATGATTACTAAAGTTAACCCAATTAAATAAGTATTTAGCCTCAGGTTTGTGTATACCTTCTGTAGTATCCATAATCTTACCTAAAGTTCCAGAGGGTTTTACCGTAGTTACATTCTTAGGGTATTCAGTACCAAGTTCTTTAGCCATGGCTCTTGCAGCGTAACCTGCCGAACGGTTTAATTGAACAATTTCATACTGTGTTAAATCATCTCTAGTTGCAATACCCGTAGCCCCGACACCACATAACCTAAGAAACTTGTTATTTGTATTCCAAGATTCTGATAAAATCCCATCATCCAAATCTACACAAGTTTGTCGATAGTTAGCTCTAGCTATGATATGATAAGCCTGGTGTAATCCCGCTGAATTACCTTTAAATTTACTAATATCTACTTCTACTAAGTTACAAAAACCTTTAGATGGTAAAAGAATCTCACCACATGGGTTAGACCCTGTAGCAAAGGGGGCTTTCTTTCTACCTGTTTCCATATTATAGAAACCAGGTTCACTACCACCAGCATCTATCATCATATCAAATACTTCAATCATTTGACTTCTAGTAGGTTTAGAGTTGAATACCAATGAATTGTTGGATTGTTGTTTATGTTTCTTACCCTCTTCTTTACAATCTCGTTTTAGCTTCGCAAATTCCTCCCACTCATCAGTGCCATAATCTACAAAAGTAATTTCTGCCGATCTACGACTAGATAAAACAGTGCCCAAGTGATTCATAATCTCAATTATATCCACTTTCCTAAGCATAGAACCTGCTCTATTATTCATTATCTGAACTATTGCAGGATATGCTTTTGATACTGACTCGTCCCCAGAAGAGATCCAACCGTAACCTTTTAACCTACCACCCGCCCCACGAATTTCAGAAAAATCAAAAACAATTTTCTTAGCCTTATGCTTACCAATCATCAATTTTCCAATTGATTTAGCCCAGGCTTCAGCAGAATCTCCAACAGATATTGTCCAGACTCCATTTATAAAAGTCTCTTCATTTTTAGGTTTTCCTTTATCTAA
>JAAGZM010000525.1 GCA_024206355.1 Gammaproteobacteria bacterium
ACTTTTATTTAGTCTGCTAATAAACTTGATCGTGAGTGCCAATATTAATCAGGATAATTTCTTCATCTCTGATTTCTAATTCAAGGGTAATGCGATAACTCATATTGATCGATACAGAAGACAAACTCTTCAAGCGCCCCGATAAATTGTGAAACCGTAATGAGGGATGTAGTGGGTTAAGCTCAAGCAACTCTAAAGTTTTCTGATACTGATTGAGTATTTCTGGATGCTTGTGTAAAAATTTTTTAGCTCGCTTAACATAGCTCTCAGGATAAATAAGAGTGTAAGGCATTAATTGCTTACTCGTACCATATGCTCAGCAACAGTTTCTTTCTTAGTTCGCCCATTAGCTAGATCGGCTTTTGCTTCAAGCAGAGCAACTTCCAATTCATATTCTCGCATTTTGCTGTATTTCTTCATGCCTACAATCACATATTTTTCCTTTCCTCGAACGGTGATAATGGCTGCGTCATCAATTTCTAACGCACTTTCCAACACAGAAATACCTTTGGTTTTTAGTTCATTCGCTGTAATGCTTGTCATTTTTATTACCTCAACAACACTTTATAGAGCACTATTAATCATACTCTACAAAGCACTTTTTGAACAGTAATTATTCAGCCTTCTCTAATTTAGCCAGATAATGGTGCTGTCAACTTACCGAAATCAGTCACAATTATATGACAATTTCACCATTATCTCATATTCTGGACAGGAGTCCTTAGCATTTAATAGATCATTCTGTTTTCATGCTGTTTGTTCCCATTCAAATAGTCATCAGGACACTGTGCCTCGCAAATATTCGGACGCGTTGATATTGTTGAAGTTTTCGATTTGACTCTTTAGGCTACAACAATAACATAGGACATCCATATCTTGAAAATAACTTTAAAAATGAACCTGTACGAACTATTAAAATTAATACGTAAATAATTTATGAGAAATTATTGTTTAACGATTAAATTTATTCTAAGAAGCAATAAAACAGGGAATTACAAGCATGCCAAATATCGGGAACCAGATAATTATATTCAACTGCTTAATATTGAGAGAGCCTCCTGAGTACAGATTTTGCCAACGCTCTATAACTTCATTATGTGTCCATTTCTTTGACCTTAAAGGTGATAGGCGAAGCACCAGATGATAATGATTGGACATTACCGCATATGCACAAATATCAATAGCAAAGGTGTCAGCCAGTTGATTGATCCTGTCAACAATCCACTGTCTACGATGTTCAAAGGAATTTCCTGAAAACTCATCTATACCACACAGAAAAGCTCTGCGGACACAGCGGCCAATGCAGTGGTAGTAAGGTGTGTCTGTTATTGAAATGGGTTGGTTTGTATAGAGATGGGTGTCCTACATAATTAGAAGTAGCAGATAAATTGACACCCTCCTCTTATTATTAGTGATGAAAAGAGCATCAATTCATTTGCATTTATCTATAGGTGTAAATTCCAAGCCACTACAAGTTGTGCCCGCCCGGATCTGTGCTGGAGGTGCTGCCTACCATGACCGTTGTTCAACAGAGGCAGCTTTGAGCTGGTTAGTCTTAATCCTCACTCAGCATTTTCGTTAAAGCATATGGCTTTTAATTTAACCCTGTGTTTGCTCATTCTCCAGTTTGTGCATGATTGAGTCTTGTAATTGGTACCGGGGAAAGCGACGGCTTCGGTACAGCTCGTTTTATCCCCTCTATTAGTTATCTCCGCCCGCTCGTAACCATGTGCATTTTTGTGCTTACACCGAAACCTGAACTCCTTTGTGGCCATTGCTTTGAAATTATAACTATCTGTACAAGAGCACACCTTGAACGTCTTCTCGCCCCACGTTTTGGTTTTTTTAGAAGTAGATGGATCACAAGAACAATCCACGTTGCGATACGATTTGGCCAAAGCAGTGTTGTTCCAAGATCCCACGACGAGTGCCACTGCGATCAGTACTGCGCACATCATATGCGATGAGACAATGGATTTGGTATTCATACTCTTTATAGCTTTATTCATAATCTTTACCCCTCTGTTAATTAACGTCTTTGATAAATTAGCATATTGGTGGAAAAACAACAACCATTAGCCTTGTCCAACATGAAATGAGTCTGAACAGGCCTCATATTTCCACCATGAAATGAGTCAAAAATTATCTCTATTTAGTTCATGATCTGGTATTGTCACATTAAAATGTTGGAGCGATAATAGCTGAATGAATAATACAAATAATATTTACCATCGACACCGTTATCCAGCAGAAGTGATCAGCCATGCAGTACCCAAAACATTCACTGCGTTCACGGGGCAAGCTTTC
>JAAGZM010000526.1 GCA_024206355.1 Gammaproteobacteria bacterium
TAAGCTGGAGCAACATATTAGCGAGGCTGCATTCTGATGGCACCATCTAAGCGAATAGTTTCACCATTCATATAGTCATTTTCAGCTATAAAAACCGATAAATGTGCTACCTCTTCAGGCCGACCTAATCGTTGTGGGTAGACAACGCTGGCTTCTAGTGAGTTAAACACTTCTTCAGGAAAAGTATCAAACAAAGGAGTATGAATTAAACCTGGGGCAATTGTGTTTACACGGATACCTGAAGAGGCAAGATCTCTCGCCATAGGAAGCGTCATTCCAACAATACCGCCCTTTGTTGAACTGTAGGCTACTTGTCCAACCTGCCCTTCATAGGCTGCCACTGATGCTGTGTTGATAATGACACCTCGACCACCATAATCGTCCATAGTTTCATTCTTTGCAATTTGCTCAGCCACTAAACGAGCAACATTGAAAGAACCAATTAAATTCACTTCAAGTACTTTCTGGTAAAGAGCCAACGTATGAGGGCCTTTACTACCCAACGTTTTCATCGCTGGTCCAATGCCTGCAAAATTATTACAAATATGAATTGCACCATAAGTATTCATAACGGCTTCAATAGCTGTTGCAACCGAAGACTCATCAGCCACATCTACTAAATAAAAAGATACATTCTCACTACCTAATTCATTAACGAGTGCATCACCTCTGTCTGCGTCCATATCAAAAATAGCAACTTTTGCACCTTTATTGATATATGCTCTGACCGTAGCTTCACCTAAACCTGATGCGCCACCTGTAATTACTGCTACTTTTCCTGAAATATTCATTATTTTTTTACCTTTATTTATCGGGGTCATTGTCAATTGACTCTGGCCCCATTATTTTGACTTTACTTCAAAAGTTCTCGACCAATAATAAGCTTCATGATTTCATTGGTACCACCATAAATACTCAACACTCGAGAATCAGCAAATGCTCTTGCAACAGGATATTCCCACATGTAACCATAACCACCATGTAGCTGTAGACAACGATTAATGACATCAAATTGTAGATCGGTAGATAGCATCTTTGCTTTTGATGCAGTAACCGTATCCAACTTTCCTTGAATATGTAATTCAAGACTCTTATCAACAAAAACACGCATTGCTGTGACTTTTGCATCCATATCAGCTAACTGAAACTGTGTATTTTGAAAAGTAGCAACAGTTTTACCAAATGCTTTCCGCTCTTTAACATACTCAACCGTCTGTTCAAGTGTTGCTTCAGCTGATGCAACAGCGGCTATTGCAATGCTTAACCTTTCTTGTGGTAATTCTCTCATTAGATAAATGAAGCCCATACCCTCTTCACCTAAAAGATTTTCCTTAGGCACACGTACATCTTGAAAAAACAACTCTGAGGTATCTTGCGCTTTCATACCAATCTTTTCTAAATTGGTACCCTTCTCAAATCCAGGAGTTCCTGCTTCTACTAAAATTAAGCTTATCCCTTTTGAACCAGCAGATGGATTGGTCTTACAAACAACAATCACTACGTCTGATTGTATTCCGCAGGTAATAAAGGTTTTAGAGCCATTAATCACGTATTCATCACCTTCTAAAACTGCCGTGGTTTTAATACCCTGTAGATCAGAGCCTGCTCCAGGCTCAGTCATAGCAATTGCCGTGACAATATCACCACTGATACAGCCGGGTATGTATTTCTGTTTTTGCTCTTCAGTACCATTATGCAATATATAGGGAACTGCAATATCAGAATGTAGAAAGAAACCAATTCCTGATAAGCCAAGTCGACTAGCTTCTTCATTCAAAATACAGTTATAACGAAAATCGACTTCAACCCCACCATAGGCTTCGTCTGCCGTTGGTGACAGAAAACCCAGTTCACCTGCTTTGTGCCACAAATTACGATCTATTTGTCCATCTTTTTCCCACTGTGAATGGAAAGGTACAGCCTCAGTTTCAAAAAACTTACGAACACTGTCTCTAAATTGTTCATGCTCTGGCTCATATACTGTTCTTGCGATCATGCTGTTAATCCTTATAAATATTGTTTGTTATTTAAATAACTCATTCTTAGATAGTTTCTCAATCACAATTGAAGGAGCGTTGAATCGCTCACCATACTTTTCACTTAGCTCATTACATCTGATAATAAACTTCTCTAGTCCATAGGAATTAACAAATTGAATATACCCCCCTGTCCAAGCAGGAGCTCCTATACCTAATATTGAGCCAATGTTAGCATCGGCAACTGATCTTAAAACTCCTTCTTGATAGCATTTTAGAGTCTCAATAACCGAACGGAATAATAATCTATCCTTGACATCATTTTCATTAATTTTAGTTTCACTACTATTCTCTACTAGATTACTGCTATAGACAATGACACTGATAATCAGGCAAAATAGATAGTAAATGACAAAGTAATAATTATAATAAATGACAGTATCACGAATTACTATTAGTATCCCCATGTTACTCCAATCTTTGGAAGGTGCTCGCAATGCTGGATTTGATATTAATCGTCTTTTAAACAAGTGTGATATTGACCCTGAATTGCTAGAACAAACCGATATTCGAATTCCTCTTGAAAAGTTTGTACTTCTTAGTCGCTATACATCAGGCAACATGAATGACGAGCTAGTAGGGCTTTTAAATAAACCTGTCAGACTCGGTTATTTTCATACGTTAGCACTCAACGCAGTCCATGCACCTACCATTGAACAAGCATTTCAGCGAATCATTACATTCCATAATTTATTTGAGAACAGCTTGTACTTTGAGCTTAAAACACAAGGTAAACAAAGCGAATTTATTATCAGTCGTTATGCCGATCAGACAGTGTTAAATAATTTTGGCATTGAATTTATGCTTGCCACACAACATAGATTTATCGGTTGGCTGGCTAATCAAAGAATAATCCTGAATCAAGTTAAACTCGATTACCCTGAGCCCTTTTATAATAGTGAATACCATTATATTTTTTATGGTACTCCAGTTTTATTCAATCAAAATACCATTAGTATTTCATTTGATAGCAGTTACTTGAAACTTAAAACTGTAAAAACTGAAGCAGAGGTTGAAAGCTATATTAGACGAGCACCTATGGATCTCTATCTGCCAGTCCATGCAGGTGGTAAAATGACAGCAAGGATAAGAAATCGAATTAATGTAATTTTTACTAACACAGAAAAAGCTCCTGAACTTGATAACATTGCTAGTGAACTGCAATTACATCCGCAAACACTTCGTCGCCAACTAAAGCGAGAAGGAACTAGTTTTCATACAATTACTGCACAAGTGAGACGTGATATTGCGATCCATCATCTTGGCGCTGCAGAACTTAGCGTTGAACGAATAGCGATTAAAACTGGATATACTGAACCGAGTGCATTTATTAGAGCCTTTAAAGCGTGGACAGGATTCACTCCTCTTACGTTCCGCAAAGGCTTAAGTACTAGTACTTAATTTTTCTATGGCAAAGTGTTACTTTGTTCATTATTATCATAGTTTTTATACTGTGATAAAACGTAAAGCAGCTTGCTAATAACCTATTACATTAGGCGGGAGCATTAAACATGTACGAAATTGTCAAACGTGAAGATTTTTCAGATGTTACATTTTTACTAGAAGTAAAACATCCAATGATGGCAAAAGCTGCCAAACCAGGTCAATTTATTATTGTTAGACTCAATGAGCAAAGTGAACGAATACCGCTAACGATTGCTGATTTTGATAGAGATCAAGGCACTATTACCATGGTAATTCAGGCCATTGGAAAATCTACTCAAGAAATGCAAGTAGAATGTCAAGCTGGTGGATTTATCGAAACTCTTGTAGGCCCAATGGGTGAACCCAGCCATATTGCCCATCCCAAAAAAGTTATCTGTGTTGGTGGTGGTCTTGGCGTTGCCCCTGTATTTCCTCAGTTAAGAGCTTTTAAAGAACAAGGTGCTTATGTCATTGGTGTCATCGGCTTTAGAAACAAAGATTTGGTATTTTGGAAAGATAAGTTTGAACAATATTGTGATGAGCTCATTATCTGTACCGATGACGGTTCAATTGGCATTAAAGGTTTAGTCACAGATGGCATTAAAATGTCAATTGAGAAGCATGGTGATATTGATGAAGTCATTGCAATTGGCCCACCTATTATGATGAAGTTTTGTGCTGAAACTACAAGACCATATGGTGTTAAAACCATGGTTAGTTTAAATCCTATTATGGTTGATGGCACTGGAATGTGTGGAGGTTGTCGCGTCACTGTTGATGGTAAAAAGCGTTTTGCCTGTGTAGAAGGCCCTGATTTTGATGGTCATAAAGTTGATTTTGATGAACTGATGAACCGACTGGGACGTTTTAAAGAAGATGAAAAAAAAGCACTCGATAAATGGAAAAAGCATCAGGACAATTGCAAATTAATGAAGGGTAGTGAGGCATAATTATGAATGATTCCATTTCTAGCAGTGATAATGAAAAGAAACCACTAACAAAAGCTGAAAAAATTGCTGCAAGAAAAGCTAAAAGAAAATTTAAAAAAACGATTAAAACCATCGCTCCTGAAAAGGCAAAAATGCCAGAGCAAGAACCAAAAATTCGTGCACGTAATTTTGATGAAGTGTCACTTGGTTATACTGAGATACTCTCTAATTTCGAAGCTGATCGATGCCTAATGTGCAAAAAACCATTGTGTATAAGTGGTTGCCCCGTCAGCATTAATATTCCAGGTTTTATTCAGAAGATTGTTGAGAAAGACTACCGTGAGGCCTATAACATTATTTCTGAATCAACCATGTTACCAGCAGTATGTGGTCGAGTTTGTCCACAAGAAGATCAGTGTGAAGGTATCTGTACCACCAATAAAAAATTAGAGGCCGTTGGTATCGGTCGATTAGAAAGATGGATTGGCGATATGGCTATCCAAGAAGGCTGGCAGACTGCTCATAAAAGTGCGCCTAATGGTCTAAAAGTGGCTATTATTGGATCAGGTCCAGCAGGACTTGCCTGTGCTGCTGATATGGCAAAGGCAGGCTGTGAAGTGATTATTTACGAAGCTCTACATGTTACTGGAGGAGTACTTCGCTACGGCATTCCTGAATTTCGTCTACCCAACTCTATTGTCGATGCTGAAATTGGAAAACTGGAAGCGTTAGGCGTTAAAATTGAGTGTAATGTTTTAGTTGGCAGACTATTTACCATTGAGCAAATGCGTACTGAAATGGGCTTTGATGCTGTATTTATAGGCACCGGTGCCGGATATCCTCGTTTTATGGAAATTCCTGGAGAATCGCTCAATGGAGTACTTTCTGCTAATGAATTACTAACACGTTGTAATTTGATGAAAGCAGGTGATTTTCCCAATGAAAATACACCAATCCATATGGGTAAAAAGGTCGCTGTCATAGGTTCTGGTAACACTGCTATGGATGCGATGCGCGTTTCATTAAGACTAGGTGCAGAAGACGTATATTGTGTCTATCGACGTACAGAAGAAGAAAGCCCTGCTCGACTTGAAGAAATTCATCATGCACATGAAGAAGGAGTTCAATTTCGTTGGTTAACCAATCCTTTAGAAATTCTTGATGATGGTAATGGCAGTGTGCGTGGCATGCTTTGCATTGAAAATGAACTGGGTGAACCTGATGAATCAGGCCGAAGAAGACCTGTGGCAATCAAAGGTAGTGAGTTTGAGATGGAAGTTGATATGGTCGTTTATGCTATTGGAGTCAATGCTAATCCTATTATGGGACAAACGACTGTTGGTTTAGACTTAAACCAATGGGGATTTATCAAAGTCGATGATGAACTGCAAACTTCCCTACCTGGTGTATTTGCCGGTGGAGATATTGTCACCGGTGCGGCTACAGTTATTCTCGCCATGGGTGCAGGAAGAACAGCTGCTGCTGGTATGATAAAATTTCTTGGTATCGCTAACGAAGAGGTAGAAAAGGAAGTTAATGCTTGATCCTAGAATCCTCAGTTGACCGTCTCTGACTTATGGTTATTTATTTCAAAACAGCAACTTACAGAAGGATTAGTATTCACCCATTGAGTGAGTTTGCCTTGTGATTCAGAGGCTAGATGATTTGAATTAAACGAAGCAGCAGGCCTTGTAAAGGCTTTGAAAGCGAGCCAAAGTAAGTATGAAGCCCCAATATATCGAACTACATCATAAGCAACAGGCATGGCAACAAAAAGAGCAGATAATCCTGCCGTAGTTGCCAACATATATATAAACATTCCAAAACATACACCTAAAAGAGAAGTGAAACCGGCGCTACGCCCCTGACAAATAGATCGAGATGCTAAATAAAAGA
>JAAGZM010000527.1 GCA_024206355.1 Gammaproteobacteria bacterium
AGATTATGTTCACCGTATTGGCCGAACAGGAAGGGCAGGTGCAACTGGAGAAGCACTGAGTTTTGCTTGTGAAGATAATGCGTTTAATCTTCCACAAATTGAAGAATATATTGGTCATAGTCTTCCACTGATGCAGGTAACCGATGATCTGCTGACAAAAGATTTAAAGCCCGCAAAAATTATCAAGCGCCGACCAAAGCCGACAAGAAAATCTTCGAGAAATAGTCATTCAAAGCACTCAAATAGGAATCGTTAGATGGTAAAATTGGCGGCTCTTGATTTGGGTTCCAATAGTTTTCATCTTCTCGATGCTTTCTGTCATGAGCGTACGTTACAGTTCGGAGCAAGACTAAAAGAAAAAGTTCAGATTGGTGCTGGGTTAGATATTGATCGAAATTTAAGTCAGGCAGCAATTAATCGGAGTTTAGAATGTATACGCGCTTTTCAATCATACATCAAAGAGCAAAATATCAAACACATTGTTGCTGTGGCAACGAATGCTTTACGCATTGCTCATAATCGACAGGATTTTATTGGTGCTGCTGAAGATATTCTTGGCGTATCAATCAATGTAATTAATGGTACAGAAGAAGCACGTCTAATTTTTCATGGTGTAATTAATGAGATTGAAGAAGAAAAGCATGGCATGGTCATTGATATTGGTGGTGGTAGCACCGAATTTGCTATTGGCAATAATTCAGAGTTGATTTTTACTGCTTCTCTCGAGATTGGTTGTGTTAGTTACTATCAGCAATTTTTTTCTGATGGAAAAATATGTTCTGAAAATGTTAGAGCTGCAGAAAAAGCAGCGAGTATTGAACTCGAACCTTATCTAGGTGAGCTAGTATCTAAAAACCATCAATGGATAACGGGCACTTCAGGAACGATACAATCTATAGCCGAATTAACTCAATACTTTTGTGGAGATCCAGCTAATATTCTTCACCGCTCGAGTATTGATGATCTGGAGAAAAGGTTGATCCTCACTGGTCATGTAAAGTCACTAAATTATAAAATGCTGGATACAAACAGACTTGAAATATTGCCAGCAGGTCTTGCTATCATTCGAGCAATTTTTAATGCTCTGGATATTGAAGAAATAAAGATATGTCACTCAGCTATTTGTGAAGGATTATTACTTGAGCTGAATGATAAAGTTTGTCACTAAATTTGTTATTAAATCTTTCATTAAGTTCGGGATTGTTCAATGTCACAATTATCAGATACACATATCACTGAACTACGGTCACTCGACGATGTACCTAATGCCCCTGATAGAAATAAACCAATTGGGTTTATTTTACGTCTTGCAAAGGCGCTCCATACCTATGGACTACCTGCTTATGAATTAGAACAAACAATGAATGGCTGTGCTGTAGCAATGGGTTATGGTATTCAATGTATGTCATTACCTACATCCATAAGTATGACTATTTTACCACCCGATGCAGATTCAAGAACCTATTTAATTAGAGTTTCACCAGGAGAAGTGAATCTAGAACGGCTGAGAAAGACAACAGAAGTCGCACGTCGAGTAATTCAAGGAGATATATATTCTGCCGAAGGAGCTGATTGTCTAAAAGAAATAGCTGAAGCATCACCAGATTACTCAAATTGGATCATTATTTTTGCCTTTGGTCTAGTCTCTGCCTGTATTGCTCGAATTTTTTCGGGTGGCGTTAATGAAATGGCGGTTTCGGCAATCATTGGTTTTATAGTTGGTATGATGGCTATCGCTTCACAATCTAGGCCGCTTCTTGATCATCTGTTGCCTGCAGTTTGTGCTTTTATTGCTACGTTATTGACTCTGTCCATGAATCGTCTTGTGGGTATTGAGGTTACAACATCGGTAGTGGTTATTTCAGGATTGATAATTCTTCTTCCCGGCTTATCATTGACGATTGCTTTAGCTGAATTAGCAACTCAAAACTTAGTCTCTGGGACGGCAAGACTTACTGGTACAGCGACAGTATTTATTCAGCTAGCTTTTGGTAGTGCATTGGCTGTTGAATCAGCTAAACGTTTAGGTTTAGAGATTAATCAGCGCGTATTAGCTCCAGTAGAGTCTTGGACTATCTGGCTTGCAGCAGCTGTTGCGGCGGTCGCTCTAGTGCCTCTATTTGCTGCACGAAGAAAAGATGTTGGTTGGTTTTTACTTGCTTCCTTAAGTGCCTTTACTGCTGTGCACTTTGCTACAGTTGCAATGGGACCATCCTTAGGCGCTTTTGTTGGTGCAATTACCGTTGGTTTAATTGCAAAAATTGTAACACGGTTTTATGACATACCTGGAGCGATGATTATCATGCCAGGATTTATTATTTTAGTGCCAGGTACAGTCGGATATAGAAGTATTTTAGCGCTCGTTGAAAAAGATATTATTACTGGTTTAGCTACAGCATTTGATGTGGTAGTGATAGGCATTTCACTGGTAGCGGGGTTCTTATTATCATCGCTTGTTCATCTACCAAAAGATGGTGCGAAAGACCATTACTAATAATTAATGATAAATAACTCTATCGATTGCGTAGTGCTTTAATCGTTTTAAGTTGTGCAACCGCCCTGACTAGTTGCAGATCAGCCTGTGCAAAATTAGTATTTTTATTTTGATGACTGAGAATTTCCTCTGCAGCTTTTTTTGCAGCTAAAGCGGCTTTTTCATCCACATCGATTGCTCGTTCAGCTGTATCAGCAAGTATGGTTGTCATATAGGGTTGAGCTTCAACCTAGAATCCTCAGTTGGACGCGTTTGAGTGTGTGTTTTTTAGGCTTAGTGGCGCCGACTAAAAAGCCGTTCATAGTCATTCTATGTAAGGCTTTTGCCGTCAAGTCAATAAGTCTAAAAAACGTGCAATCAAAT
>JAAGZM010000528.1 GCA_024206355.1 Gammaproteobacteria bacterium
GCCGATAATATCAGTTGTAAATTCACTTGAAAGGTCAGTGCCTGCGTCTATAAGTTGTGAGCCTGCCGCCACTGAATAATCCCCGTTAGCTGGGTCTGTGAAGTCTGCGTCTGTTAATTCTGTTACTGTACATGAACTATGAGCCGAAACGCCTAAATCAGAAGCATTATTGGTTGATGTCGGACTAATATTGTCAAAATCACCAAAAATGTTATAAAAAGAGGCGGTATTTTTAAAAATCATGGTGTCGCCTGATTTAGAACCTGCTACAGCAGTGCAATTTAGCACTTCTGAGGTAGGTGCTGCATTATAGCCGCAACGAAAGCCCACTCCTGAATTGTTGACATTCTTAGCAATGCAGTTAATAGCAGTTTCATTATTGCCTGTAAGACTATAGCAATAAGCACCATATGACCCACCGCCAACAGTTGACATTAGATTTTGAAAAATTACTCCGTTATCTGCTTTGTTCCAGACTATTGGCTGTGCAGCTGAGGGTGATGTTGATTTATAAAAAGATATGCCCTTTACTTCTGTGTAGTCTGAATTGTTAATAAACGAGTTCCATGCTAGAACAAGCACAAAAAATCCGCTGTCGTGATCTATACCGTTGTGACCTTCACCGTCTGCCACAGTAATAATAATTTTTCTTGTAGTATCTGTAGTGCGTGAGTCTACGCTAAAATTACCATCATCTAAACCATTAGGCCAATCGTTGTAACATTCAGCGACCCATTGCTCATCCGCTGCCACTAAATCAGCTGGAATTGATGCCTCCCACGCTGTCAATGTTTCAAAATAAATATCATCATACACTGCCTTTTCTGGTGCTGACATGGTTGCCCAGCCAGCTGCTGTTCTA
>JAAGZM010000529.1 GCA_024206355.1 Gammaproteobacteria bacterium
ATCTAGAGTTTATCCTTAAGGGATTAACAAATGTGGGCAAAGGCCTAGATTTAGAAAGAGATATTCAAGGTTATGATGACCGTCTTAGTAATTAAAAATATGCTAACTAACTATAAGTAATGGAAAAAGATTTTTTATGAATAATTTATTGATTAAGGTTATATTTTTGGTATCCGCATCGATGATGCCATCAATTTTAAATGCAGAGCTAGTTTGGTTGGATAAAGTTATTGTTCTTGTAGAAGATGACGTTATCCTCGATAGTGAGCTCAAACGAAAAACTAAGCAGGTAACACAACAGCTTTTAGCGAATAAGGCTGAACTTCCTTCAGATGAAGCACTTAAAAAACAGATCCTAGAACGTCTTATCATAGACCAAATTCAATTGCAGATGGCAAATCGTGCTGGTATTCGAGTATCTGATGAGGAATTGAATGCTGCATTAGTACGAATTAGTGAAGGTAATCAGGCTACCATTGCTCAGATGAAAGAACAACTTGAAGCAGATGGAATGAATTTTACACTTTTCAGAGAAGATATTCGAAAAGAAATCCTTATTTCTCGTGTTCGCCAAGGTTCCGTGAGTAGAAAGATCTTTATATCTGAGCAGGAAGTAGATGATATTTTGGTATTAATGGAAGGACAAGGATCTTCAAATATTCAATATCATTTAAGACACTTAATGGTTGCTATTCCAGAGACATCAGGGCCTGATGAGATAGATAAGGCGCGAGCAAAGGTTGCAAGTATTACTCAACGCTTTAAAGATGGAACTGATTTTACCCAATTGGTCATTGAAGAATCGGATGGTTCGGACGCGCTGAATGGTGGCGATCTTGGATGGCGTAATATTGAACAGTTACCGACGCTCTTTGCCGGTTCCGTTACCAATCTTGAAACAGGACAGCTTTCAGAACCAATTCGTTCAGCAAATGGTATGCATATTCTAAAACTTGAAGAGAAAAAAGGTGGCTTTGATAAGAAAATGGTCGATGAGGTACATATTCGACACATACTTATAGAAATTTCTACAGTAACATCGGATGCGAAAGCAGAAGCTGTTTTACTTCAATTAAGAAAAGATATTGTTGCAGGAACAACCAGCTTTGACGAGCAGGCAAAGGTAACATCTGAAGATCTAAGTACTGCATCTCAAGGTGGTGATCTTGGTTGGGCACCTCCTCAAGCATTCCAGAGCATGTACGGTGCTGGTACTTTAGAAAAATTAAAGGATGGTGAAATGAGCATGCCATTTAAAGGTGCTGGTGGTTGGTTTATTGTCGAAAGAATGGCAAGTAGAACAACTGATCAGACTAAAGAAATGAAACGAATGAAAGCTCGACAGATACTTCAGTCAAGAAAATTTGATGAAGAGCAAGAAAGCTGGCTTCAAGAAATTCGTGAGCAAGCTTATGTGAAATTTCTTACTGAAGATAATAGTTAATCAGTTGCCATGCCCCTGCAAATTCCTCGCCTTTTTCTAACCGCTGGAGATCCTGCGGGGATTGGTCCGGAGCTTTGTCTAAAAATAGCATTAGAGGCTTGGGATGCTGAAATAATTGTAGTCGCCGATCTAAAAGTTCTCCAACAGTATGCTGAATTACTTTCTCTTGATATTCAGTTTTCTTTATGGTCTGAATCAGATCCAAGCAGGATTCACCAACCAGGAACATTAAAAGTTCTTCAGGTTACCAGTATTGATACAGTGGTTCCTGGCAGTTTATCTATGCCAAATGCTCACTATGTTCTTGAAACTTTGATTATTGCAACTGAGCAACTATTAACCAATAAAGGAGATGCTTTAATTACCGGTCCTGTTCATAAGGGGATCATCAATGAAGCAGGGATAACCTTTTCTGGTCATACAGAATTTTTGGCAAATCAATCATCGGTTGATCAGGTAGTCATGATGTTGGCTTGTCCAACATTTAGAGTTGCTCTTGTGACCACACATTTGCCCCTAAGAGATGTCGCTGATGCGATAACTGCAAATAAGTTACGATCGGTACTTGAAATTCTTCATGCTGATTTAAAGCATAAATTCAATATTACTGAGCCGATAATCCATGTCTGTGGACTGAATCCTCATGCTGGTGAATTCGGCCATATGGGAATGGAAGAAATGGAGGTAATTGAACCGATTATTAATCAGTTAAGAAACGAAGGATTTAAACTAGAAGGTCCTTTACCTGCTGATACCGCTCTGACCCCAGCTGGACTTGAAGGCAGTGATGCAACACTTGCTATGTATCACGATCAGGGTTTATCTGTACTCAAGTATGCAGGGTTTGGAGAAGCTGTGAATATTACCTTAGGACTTCCCTTTATTCGCGTTTCAGTTGATCATGGAACTGCACTTGATCTAGCAGGTACAGGTAGGGCAAGCAGTGGCAGTATGAAGGCTGCGATCAAGCAAGCAATAGAGATGTTAGCAAATTAATTCACTCGTTTAGCAATAGGATTTTTAGGTGGCGCAAAACAGAACACATCAGGGACATCTAGCTAGAAAACGTTTTGGCCAGAACTTCTTGCATGATCAAGGTATTATTCATCGTATTGTGATGGCTATTGCACCCAAGCCTGGTCAACATATCGTTGAAATTGGTCCTGGTCTTGGTGCACTAACAAAAGAAGTTTTACCTCTTGTTGGTGAAATGGATGCCATAGAACTTGATCGTGATTTAATAGTGAAATTGAAATTAATGGCTGAGAATATTGGTACTTTACGGCTTCATTCTGCAGACGCATTAAAGTTTGATTTTTCCACATTGGCCAAATCGGGTGAACAGTTAAGAGTTTTTGGTAATCTCCCTTATAACATCTCAACACCTTTAATTTTTCATCTGTGCACACAGGCTGGACTCATTAAAGAAATGCACTTCATGTTACAAAAGGAAGTGGTTGATAGAATGGTGGCGGGCCCAGGAAGCAAGTGTTATGGACGCTTGAGTATCATGGTGCAATACTTTTGTCAGGTACGATGCTTATTCTTTGTTCCTGCCAGAGCCTTTACACCTGCGCCAAAAGTAGAGTCGGCAATTGTTCGTCTGCAACCCTATAAAGAAAAACCGTTCTTAGCAACAGATGAAAAACTTTTTTCTACATTGGTGACGACTTCATTTAATCATCGGAGAAAAACACTGCGTAATGCAGTGAGAGATATGGCGACAGAGCAACAATTAATTGAGGCTAGAGTGAGTCCTGATGCAAGACCAGAAACTATCAGTCTAGAGGCCTTTGTTAAAATAGCGAATTGTATTACAGGGGATTGATATTGGAGTTACCATGCTAGAAATTGTGATTCTTGCTGCTGGCGCTTCAACCAGGCTAGGTAAAAGTAAACAATTGTTAAAGATTAATGATGAACCTCTCGTGTGTAAAATAGCATCAATTGCAACGAAATTAACAGACAATTTTAAGCTCAAAAAATCGACCGTAATTGTTGGAAAAGATGCGTTACAAGTTGAGAAAGCTTTAGATTTTTCGGATGTACAGACAGTCTATAATGAGCAGTGGAAAGATGGTATGGGTACCTCTGTTGCAACAGCTGCTAAAAACTTAAAAAGTGATTCCACAGCAATTCTATTAATGACTTGTGATCAGGTATTAATAACCTATGAAGCGTTGGTAACTCTGATTCAATATTGGCATTTAAACCCTGAAAAAATAATTGCTAGCTCCTATAATAACACGCTTGGTATTCCTGTTATTTTTCCC
>JAAGZM010000530.1 GCA_024206355.1 Gammaproteobacteria bacterium
ATACCAGTATAGGAGTTTGCTGCGTCGCCCTCTTTATGAACTGTCGTACTTCCTAAAGTCTTCTGAATTTCAGACAGTAGTGATTTTTCAAGCTTGAATCCCATAAACGAAAAATATTGATTCAAGTTCTCTTCAGCGAAGGGGCAATTGGAACAAAATAGTATTGTGAAGAAGACGATGATTCGGTTCATTCTATATACGCATAACGCCCTGCCCACGGGCGAGCAACTTGTTGCGAGTCCGTGCTTGCATAGCAAGCACATACGTGCGGCAGCTTGTTATAAGTTACCACGTGTTTGCCTCTATTTTAGTTAAGTTTTCACCGCAGAATGGACAATGTGAAATTAGCAAGGTGTGTGAACACATTGGTGAGCCTATTTCACCTGGATAACCATCTTCAATATCGTGTTCAGTTGCAATTTGCCATTGGTCTAAAACCCAACCCCATTCACCACGATTAATTTTTTCATAGCGAATTTCGGCATCCTTGTACCAATTCTCAGGACATGTATGTTTCTTCTCTTGCTTGCTCATTTTGGTGACTTATAACGAGGCTGTAGAAAAATATAAACCACGGAATTCTCCACAGCCTTTATTTGATTTTTCAAAACTCTATTCGCCCTTTCGCCACTTTTCATCCACCGTGCTTATATGCCGTGTTGTTTTTCAACATTTCGATTTAAGG
>JAAGZM010000531.1 GCA_024206355.1 Gammaproteobacteria bacterium
GAAATGGTTGCAAGTATTGTGTGCGTCATGTTAGTTTTCATTGTGCCTCCAATTCATCAGTGTTGAGGTAAACTTTATCAGTGATATCCTTCCATTCATAATCAGAATCTCCAAAGGTGCTTTTGTTACACCACCTAACCCCTTCACTTAGGCTATAAAGACGAACCTCACCAATCTCATTATCCATTACCGCATAATACTTTGTTCCTTTGTTGGCACTGGCGAGACGTCTTCGGCTAATCATATAAACATGGCCTCTGATAGCCTTCGGGTGCTGGTATGACTCAGGTACTAAGGGTTGTTCTTGTGTTCTGCGCTCTTTACTTGTTTGTATCTTCATTGTTGTGCCTCTGTATGTTGGTTGATGATAGTAGTTATTAAGATTTTAACTAAAATCTAATTCAAATACATGTGGATAATACAGCGCATAGGGTTCCCATGCCCATATATCTATATCTGCATCTTCATCTGATTGCGGAATATATAATGTGTCCATTATCCTGCCTCTTTTGATTCATGGTATTCAGCCGCTGCCGCATCAATAGCCTCATTGTAATCAGCACTAGCAGCAGCTTCATCGGCGTTATAAACAGCAACAGCAACTATATAAGCAGCATTAGCGGCAGCTATGGCCTTTTCTAATAATAATTTATTCATTGTTCACCTGTTCGTGAGCTTCTTCATATTCGTCTTCATCTGATTTCAGCATGTTACAATTAAATTTGTTGTCGAGAATCCAGGCAAGCGTATCATTGCCTTCGGGTATTGAGTCAAACATGTCGTCGTACTCTTTGACAGTCATTGTCAACTCACCAAGATCATCTTGATCGTACACGTGAACCAGCTTGATCATCTCATTGTCGCTGTTGCTGTACTTTGCTACAGAATTACTATTGATCGCTTTGTGCGTTATATATTTTTCAAAGTTCATGTTCGTTTACTCCTGTTTGTTTGTTGTTGATTAATCCCAATTCACGCCTTCTAAATCAAACTGATTGCACCACAATTCCACGGCCATTGATAGATAGAATACCGCGAGGCCGCTCCATGTTGTATCTACTACGGGTCGTGGTACTTCGCCGCATTGCTCTCCAATGTAGTCAAGCACATCATTA
>JAAGZM010000532.1 GCA_024206355.1 Gammaproteobacteria bacterium
ATGAGTTCCGCCTCGGTCATTTCGAAAAGCGCACCCTGGACAAGTTCACCGGGAGCTTCCATTATGCCGCTATAGGCTGATTTTCCTGTTTCTGACAACTTAGGCCATGATACCTCAAAGTTGGGAAGAGCCGCCTTCATGACATACTTGGCATTCGGGTTTAGGTCTTCGTGGACAGACTTGATACTTAGATTTGATCCATATCCGAAATGTAACATATTTTTTTTCTCCTGTTTGTAATGCTTCAATTATTTATTAAACGACAACCTCACTGCAAAATTGTCGTACTTGATATTAACTTTACGCTCTCTCTCCACCATCTGCCGTAATTGTTGCACCAGTAATATAGGATGCTTCAGAGGAAGCCAGAAAGGCAAATACAGCAGCTAGTTCATCAGGTTTTCCATGACGTCCCATCGGGATAGTGGCGTTGATCTTATCAACCATTTCATCGGTGTACTCGGCTTTTTGCATGGGTGTCATTACATAACCTGGGCATACCGAATTAATTCTGAGCCAAGATCCACATTCCCAGGCAATGGTTCTGGCCAGGTTAATGACAGCGGCTTTTGATGCACTATAATCTGCATAGTTAGGATTTGCTGCAAGCCCGCTTGTTGATGCAGTGAATAATATCACCCCGGATTGCTGCGGTTCCATGCGGTCAATGGCTGCCCTTGTACAAAAGAACATTCCATCTAAATTGACCTGCATAATTTTTGACCACTGAGCATAATCAACTTCGGTAAATGGCTTACGCATACTGATGCCTGCATTGGAGATCAAAACATCTATACCACCTATGATCTGGTCAATTTCCTTGAACGCTGCTTCCACTTCTTCCTGGCTGCTTACATCTGCACATACTCCGCCTGAGAATGCTTGCTGTTCAGAGAGAGCTTTATTAAGAGCTTCCTGGTTGCTGTCCAGAATAACTACCTGGCAGCTTTCCTTGGCAAAGCGTCTGGCAGTCGCTAATCCGATTCCACTAGCGCCACCTGTGACGACTACGCGTTTATCTTTTAGATCATCATACATTGTATTTTTATCTCCTTTTGCATGGTATTGGCAAGTAAAAATCCTTATTTCATCCTATAATCCTCAGTTGGACGCGTTTGAGTGTGTGTTTTTTAGGCTTAGTGGCGCCGACTAAAAAGCCGTTCATAGTCATTCTATGTAAGGCTTTTGCCGTCAAGTCAATAAGTCTAAAAAACGTGCAATCAAATGTGTAGGCAAAC
>JAAGZM010000059.1 GCA_024206355.1 Gammaproteobacteria bacterium
ATGCTTTTGCTCAATGTAAAATATCTTCCAACCTTTTTTATTGGCTGCTCTCATCATTGCCAGAGTAGAGTCTTTTTTTGGATTAATGGTCTCAATCGGATCCATTATGAAACCAATGTTTACGGTCATTATCTTTCTCGCTTCAAAAATGGCTATAAATCAGTCAAAATACAGAAGATTTTTAATATTCTCACTGCATAACTTGGCTTTCTGAACTAAACTCGATTATTATAAATTGAAAGGTGTTGGAACGCATGAGCTAAATGTGCTAAAACAACCTAAATATTAATAATTTTTTGCTATTCTTTGATTATAAACAATTTTATCAGTTAATTAATAATTAATAATTAATAAATAATATGCAAAAGGGAGAAATGGAAAGATATGGAAGATAGTTTCTCAGGCCTAAAGGCAATGGTAATTGATGATAGTAAAACCATTCGTCGAACGGCTGAAACCTTGTTAAAGAAAGTAGGCTGCGAGGTTATAACAGCTCTTGATGGGTTTGATGCCCTTTCAAAAATCGCCGATCAAAAGCCTGATGTTATTTTTGTTGATATTATGATGCCAAGACTTGATGGATATCAAACCTGCGCGTTAATTAAAAATAACAAGGATTTCAAACACACCCCCGTGATCATGCTTTCTAGCAAGGACGGACTTTTTGATAAAGCTAAAGGACGAATAGTCGGTTCTGATCAATATCTGACGAAACCTTTTAGTCGAGATGAGTTGCTAGGAGCAATTAGAAACCATATTGAATAACTCTTCTAAAAACAATTTTGTGCATATTTATCAAGCAGATAATATATGGATGTGATGGAGTTTGAAAAAGTATCCAACGATTGGACACTGGAGATTAAATTTAAAATGCGAGTTTTAATAGTAGACGATTCACCAACGGAAATGCATATTCTTAGTAACATGATGGAGAAGTTGGGTCATGCAGTAATTACTGCAGAAAATGGTGAAATGGGAATCAATACTGCAAAAGAAATAAAACCTGATCTTATTCTTATGGATGTAGTGATGCCTGGTATCAATGGTTTTCAAGCGACAAGACAACTACATAAAAATGAAAAAACAAAAGATATCCCGATTATTATTGTTTCAACAAAAAATCAGGTTACAGACAAAATGTGGGGACAACGACAAGGTGCAAGAGGTTATGTCACCAAGCCTGTAGAAGAAACAGAGCTACTAGAAGTAATAAATACAATAACACATGGATAACAAATGAGCTTATCAAGAACGCTTCATCCGTATGATCTATTACATCAAATTGACAATAATTGTAAGCGAATGGCGGATGCTTTTCCCCGTGAAAAGGAAAGTACAGAGTTTTGGAAAGGTATAGGGTTCATTCTTGGTGGACAAAAATATATAGCTCCTTGGAACGAAGTTGCAGAAATTCAATCTCTGCCAACACTGACCCGAGTACCTGGTGCCAAAGAATGGGTTAAAGGCGTTGCAAATGTTCGAGGTATGTTGCTGCCAGTAATGGATTTAAATACATTTTTTGGATTCAGGGGCCGTAACGTAAGAAAGCAACGTCTGTTGGTAGTAAACCATGATGGTATATATAGCGGCTTGATAGTCGATGAAGTACTTGGAGCCATGACTTTTGAAAAATATGAACAAATGAGAAACACTCCTGAAGTAGGGGAGGCA
>JAAGZM010000533.1 GCA_024206355.1 Gammaproteobacteria bacterium
GAATGATGGTATGCACTTTCTCAGGTTTTTTGTTAATCCTGCTACGATTGATGTCAATAACATAGGAATGTCTGGGGCAGCAGGCTCTATGACTCCGTTTTCATCAAAGGGGTTTAACTCGTTTTCAGCCATTATTCGCAATGGTACTTTTAGTAGTGACGGTAACACTGGGCAAGCTATTGTAGTGATTAAAAATACTGCGGTGGCAGATAATCTAGCTGACTACTTATTCAAAGCGCGTGGTAATAATCTATATAACAAATGGGAATTCAATAATTTTGACGTAGGTTCTGCAATAAATGGAACTACAGAAAAAAATGCAGGCGTTGCTGATGCCACAAGCGATATACAAATAAAATTGATAAAAGAAGATTATACTGGCATTGAGGGCGCAATCGGTTTTATGACTTTGGCGGGTGGGACTACGGTGATGGACCCTTCAGTGGAGAATTATGCAACTGCATATCGTGATTACACAGCAGACCAAGAGTTTGTTATGGTTACTGATGTGAACGGAGAATCTTCGGTTGAAAAGGTTTTACTCGGGGTGCTACACGCAAGTGACAATGCTAACGGACAAGAAATGGCTTTAGAAACATTTACAAGCCTTCCGCTTGATTTTGAAGAA
>JAAGZM010000534.1 GCA_024206355.1 Gammaproteobacteria bacterium
CTCAGGATTTCAGTGCTAAGTTGAGTAGACTGAGCAAGAGCAGTGTAAAGCCCTGCTACAACGGCTTGCTCTATTTCTGCACCTGAAAACCCATCACTTTTTTCAGCAAGAATAGAGAGGTCAAAGTTTTTAGGTAGCTGTTTGCGTTTCTCAAGATGAATATTAAAGATTTCTTTTCTAGTCTCTAAAGAGGGTAAATCGACAAAGAAAATTTCATCAAGGCGTCCTTTACGAATTAACTCAGGAGGCAGTCTGTTAATATCATTGGATGTTGATACGATAAATACTGGTTTTTCATTTTCAGCCATCCAAGTCAATAAAGTACCTAGCACCCTTTGAGATGTGCCTCCGTCATGCTCTCCACTTGAAAGTCCTTTTTCGATTTCATCCATCCAGAGAATACAAGGAGACATAACTTCTGCAAGTTTAAGAGATTGACGCAGATTTTTTTCAGTTTCACCATGAAATTTATTATATAGAGAGCCAAAGTCGAGCCTCAATAAAGGAACACCCCACATACCAGCAACAGCCTTTGCTGCTAAACTTTTCCCTCCTCCTTGAACACCAACCAACATCATACCTTTAGGTCGATCAAGGCCTTCAGTTCCAGGTAGTCGATGGAATACAGCCTGTCTTTGTGAGAGCCAAGTTTTCAGATTGTTTAAGCCACCTACCTCTGAAAATTTGGCTGTTTCAAATTCAAAGGTAAGCACTCCACCTTGTTCGAGTAACTTAAACTTGGCCTGATTAACTTCGGGTAACTCACTTTCGGTTATTGCGCCATCATCATAAATAAGATTTTTTATCAGTGTTCGAGCGTCATGAAAGGTGAGCCCGCGTAAATTGCTGATAAGAATATTAAGAGTTTTACGATCGGTTTTAACTTTCTGATTTTGGTTGTTTTTAGACCATAGATTGGCTTCTTCTCGAATTAAGTTTTCCAATTGTTCTTTGTTAGGTAACTGCATATCAAAGTTTGCAGTTATTGGTTTTAATTCACTTGGAAGCTTTAGTGAGTGGCTAATCAATATAATAGTATGTTTGAATTTATGATAGCCAAGAGCAATTTCACGAAGTTTTCTAATGATTTGCGGAGCATCATCAAGCCATGGATGAAAATCATAGAGTATAAAAACAGCGGGGTTTTCATAAATACTAATGTGTTTTAAAACTGCTTCAGGGGTTTCAGTATTTGGAAGAGCATCAAGTGAGTTTAATAAGTCAATGCGTTTTAAACCTTGAGTGATACTCCAGGAGAATAGCCATTTACTAAGAGGCTTGGTTAGATTCTTTAATAACTCAGTTGCACGTTTTTCTTCATGAGTTTCAATTGCAATGAGAGGAATACTCGATTCGATAAGCATCCTCAACTCATTTTGTTCATTTTTTCCTGCCATTGGTTCTTCATTCCCGAAGTATTCAATTGAATTTTTATAACATTACAACAAAACAATACAAAATTACAGTTCGGGTAGCAGTATTAATATTGATAATTTAATTACAAAGACAACCTAAAGGATTTAAGCTTCATTAATCTCAAAACTCCAGGTGATTTCTACTTTTTCTCTTAGTGTGAACGAAACTGAACAGTACTTTTCAAAAGAGAGATCAACAGCACGTTGTACTTGTTTCTCACGGAGTAATGTTCCTGTCACAGTAAAGTGACAATTTATCTTGGTAAAATATCCTGGTATTCCATCAAATCTTTCGGCAGTAACACTCACTTCACAATCACTAATGGCCTGACGAGCTTTTTTTAGAATAGAAACCACATCAATTGAAGCGCATCCTCCTACACCGAGTAATAATAATTCCATAGGTCGTAAACAATTATCTTTGCCACCATTCTCAGTCCCTGCACTGAGTAATATCGCATGACCAGAAGGTGACTCTGCCATGAATGTAAGATCTTCAACCCACTTAACACGTGCTTCCATTTTGTTTATCCTATTTAAATTAGAAAATATATATGTATACCAGTTATCATTCAATATAAACACCCGAAGGTCTAGGCTTTAAGCTATCATCTTCTTCGTAATTAAAGTTTGAATTAGAATGACTAATACTATACTTTCATGCCTTGAATATGACAGCTTCTAGTCTAGCTGAACCATGCATCTTGAATAATAACGGGTATACACATTCTACTTCAAGAAATAGGTCTCAGCTAGGCTAGAAGAGATCAATCATTGAGCAAAGTTGTACTTGGTGTATACTAATGATCATCATCGTTACTTTATTTTAGTGATTAATATAGGGAAGTATATGCCTTTACCGTTTCATCTCTCTCGAGAACCCTTACTTGAATGGTTTGTTAGTCAGTGTCACCGCCGCAATTATCCAGCAAAAAGCACTTTGATTTATGCAGGTGATAATTCTGATGCATTGTATTTTGTTGTTTCTGGCTCTGTTTCTGTGATCATTGAAGATCAGGACGGTCGAGAGTTGGTTTTAGCTTATCTTAATGCCGGTGACTTTTTTGGTGAGATGGGTTTGTTTGATGGGCAAGATGTACGAACCGCCTGGGTAAAAGCTAAGGAAGAATCGGAAATAGCTGAAATTAGTTATAGCAAATTTATGACAATAATTCAGACTAAGCCAGAATTATTATTAAAAATAGCTAGTCAAATGGCTCAACGATTGAATAAAACTAGTCAGAAAGTTGGCGATCTTGCATTTCTTGATGTTACAGGTCGTGTTGCAAGGGCATTACTTGAACTTGCATCTGAACCAGCAGCTATGACTCATCCAGATGGTATGCAAATAAAAATAACACGTCAGGAATTAGGTCGAATTGTTGGTTGCTCAAGAGAAATGGTGGGTAGAGTAATTAAAGTTCTAGAAGAACAAGGTTTGATTGATGTTAGTGGTAAGACAATGGTTGTACACGGAACTCGTTGATTATTAAAGAAGTCGGTTAATCTTCTAGGAAATTTTTCAGTATTTGATGACCATGTTCTGTCAATATTGATTCAGGATGAAATTGAATTCCTTCAATGTCATATTTTTTATGTTTAATTCCCATAATTAAATCATCTGTTGCCACTGAATTTTTATCTTCAGATGTGCTCCAGGCGGTAATCTCAAAATCTTTAGAGAGAGTTTTTCTATCAACGACTAGGGAATGGTAGCGAGTAGCAATAAAGGAATTGGGTAGATTACGAAAAACCCCTTCACCTGAATGTTGAATTTCTGAAGTGTAACCGTGCATCACCTTGGGAGCTTTAATAATTTTTCCACCAAAGACTTGGCTTATAGATTGATGTCCAAGACAAACACCTAATATCGGTATTTTGCCTGCAAAATGTTTAATAGCCTGACAAGATATTCCAGCCTCTGTTGGTGTACGAGGACCAGGACTAACCACAAGATAGTCTGGGTTAAGAGAATCCATTTCTGATAAAGAAATAGAGTCATTACGTTTTACGATAACGTCTTGTCCGAGTTCGCGAAAATATTGCACCAAATTATAAGTGAAGGAGTCATAGTTATCGATCATTAACAGCATGTTAAGGAAACTCTAATAGATTATTTTTTAAAGATTTCAACAGCTCGTTGTTTAAAGCTATCGTGGCAATACTGACAGCCATCAATGAGTTGGTGATAGTTAGATAATATTGCTTCCATATTGTTATCTTTGGCAGCTTGAGCAATTGATACGGCTGTATTATGAACTTTCATATCGAAGCCTTTAAATTGCCCCATTTCTGAACCTAAACCTTTGAGGAGCTTTTTTCTTGTTTCCATGGGTACTTGAGGATGTCGTGCTATTTGTTTAGCACCTTTTTCAATCATCGGATAATTTTCTAAGAAGATACCTTCCGTTATCATATGGGTATCTTTTAATAGGCCTTGCATTATTTCTTTGAGAGAAATATTTTTAGCAGCACTCTGATCAGCAGCCATCACCGTTGATGTGGGCTGAAAAAATATCTCAGAAGAAAGTAAAAGAAAGAGAGTAAAAGTTAGCCCCAATTTATTTATAGAACTCATGGAAATCCTTAATTTATTAAGCGAATTATTATCATGCTAAAGCCATAGGTTAGCAATAGTTTGAAAAGGATAACAGCTTTTTAAATTAAAGATTTGTTTCCAATGAGTATTCCTAAACAATTTTACAGCCTTCCAAATTTTTACAGACTCGCTATTGTCCTTTCAGAAGCGTGCAGCCTTGCCTTAGCCAAACCAAAATCTTCAAATATTGAATAAAGACAAGGAATGACGAAGAGTACCAACAAGGTGGATGTGGCTATTCCAAAGACAATACTGGTTGCTAGGGGAATTAATATTTGTGCCTGTAAACTCGATTCAAATAAAAGCGGTGTCATTCCTGCAATCGTTGTAACTGATGTGAGCAGTACGGCTCTAAACCTGTCATAACTTGCTTTAGCAGCAGCATCATGAACAGAAAGCCCCGCTGCAACGCGCTTTTTGACAAACTCAACCAGAAGAATTGAATCATTAACGACAATGCCTGCAAGTGATACAAAGCCCATCATCGATGGCATTGTAAATTGAAGCCCCATGATTAGGTGTCCCCATATAACGCCAATGAGTGCCATAGGTATTGCTACTAAAACAACAATCGGTTCAATATAACTTTTAAACTGGAATGATAGCAGGATAAAGACGCCAAGCAGTCCTATTACAAAAGCTTCCATCATCGATTTCTGAGAGACTCCTGCATTTTTGATTTCACCTTCAAAGGAATATGAAAGATTAGGATATTTTTCTTTGAAGATTGGAATCCAGTTTTCTTCTACATCGGCAAGTAATTGTTTAGTGTTATTCTTGTTAACATCGATATCACCATAAATAGTAACTGTTCGCTGGTTATTGACACGGTTTATCCTTGAAAATCCACGAGTTGGTTCAATATTCGCTACACTCGACAAAGGAATAGTTGCCTTTGTAACAGGATGAATGATTGCAAAAGTATCGAAATCTGAAAAATCATCTCTGGACTCATCGGCTAATTTTACAGTAACTTCAAAGGTTTCAAGATTTACGTTAGTTTCCTGTATTTTCATACCTTGAAAAGCAGCTCTCATTTGTCCTGCTATCATCTGAGAGTCAAGTCCAAGATTCATTGCGCCTTCTTTTAGAGTAATAGAAAACTCTGGTTTTCCTGGACGCAGATCATCATAAACATTTTCCACACCGTTATATCCTGCTAACCAATTTTGTAGTTCGAAAGAAGCCTGTGAAAGTAGAGCTAAATTATCTCCAAATAATCGAATATCTATCGCCTGTCCACTGGGCCCAATCTTTGGCTCCTTGTAGGATATTGATTGAACTTCAGGGATAACCCCTACATTTTCACGCCATTTATCAACAAAATTTTGTAGTTTCGTATTTCTTCGTTCTGCTGTGAGCAAATCAATATTAATGGTCGCCAAATGTGCTCCAAATTCATGAGCATCTAGATTTTCATTATGACTTATGGTGATTGCTTTGATCAAATTATCAGACTCATTTTCCTGAAATTCCACTCGAGTATCTTCCAAGGAATCAATTAACTGATTTACAACATGCTCAGTTTGAGAAAGAGGGGTACCAGAAGGCATAAGTATTCTTGCTTGAATCATATCGCCTTCTATACTTGGAAAAGCAGAGAATTTTAATATTCCAGAACCTAGCATGCTAATACTGAAGAGAAATAATGCGATGACACCTCCTAGAAATGCATAACGAATTTGAATGAGTTTTTCTACTAAAGTAAACACTTTTTGCCTAAAGCGCTCAAACCATTCTTCGAATTTAATTCTAAAGTTAGAGACCTTTTGCTTTCCAGCATGAGCCAAAGAGTGATTTAAATGACTTGGTAATATACAAAAGGCTTCGATTAAAGAAACAGTTATAACAATCAATAATACGATAGGTATCACTTTGAGTATTTGCCCTAAATTGCCTTCAATAAATATGAGTCCAACAAAAATA
>JAAGZM010000535.1 GCA_024206355.1 Gammaproteobacteria bacterium
CCTGATGAAGATAAACTAGCCCCCTACGAATGTGGATTCGATGCCTTCGAAGACTCTAGAATGAAATTTGATGTTCGATTTTATTTAGTGGCTATTCTATTTATTATCTTTGATTTGGAAATTGCATTTTTAATCCCTTGGGCCGTTGTCTTTCATGATATTGGTTGGTTTGGAGTATTAAGTATGGGGTTGTTCCTTGGATTGCTAGTGATTGGCTTCCTTTACGAATGGAAGAAAGGAGCACTAGAATGGGAATAGAAGGTAAGCTCGAAGAAGGCTTTATCACCACTCAGGTTGATAGTCTAGTTAATTGGGCACGAACAGGGTCAATGTGGCCAATGACTTTTGGTCTGGCATGTTGCGCTGTTGAAATGATGCAAGCTGGTGCTCCTCGTTACGATCTCGATAGATTTGGTATTATTTTCCGTCCGAGTCCTCGTCAATCAGATTTGATGATTGTCGCTGGTACTTTGACTAATAAGATGGCACCTGCACTGCGCAGAGTATATGACCAAATGACTGAACCTCGTTGGGTTATTTCCATGGGATCATGTGCGAACGGAGGTGGTTACTACCATTATTCTTATTCAGTGGTCAGAGGTTGTGATCGTGTGGTTCCAGTGGATGTTTATATTCCTGGATGCCCTCCAACAGCTGAAGCACTGCTATACGGTCTGCTACAACTGCAACAAAAAATTAGAAGAACTAGCACCATTGCCAGAAAGAAAGTCGTGGAGGAAGTAACAGCATGATAACTCCACAACAACTAATCGAGAATCTAGAACAGCGTTTTGCTGAACAATTAGAAACTAAAGTATTGGCATTCGGTGAAGTTACCATTGAAGTAGCAACTAAAGATCTTATTGAAGTTTGTACCGCACTCGAGTCTGAGACAGATTTTGCCTTTACTCAGTTAATAGATCTTTGCGGTGTTGACTATAGTGCGTACGGTCTCACTGAGTGGTCAACTGACGATGCAACTACTGAAGGCTTTAGCCGTGGCGTTGATAAAACATTACCTTTCGAAAAGAAATGGGATAAACCACGATTTGCTTCAGTCATCCACCTGATTTCCATTACTAACAATATGCGTTTACGTATTCGTACATTTGCCGATGAAGGTAGCCTAGTGGTTCCTTCTGTTACTACTATTTGGAACTGTGCAGAATGGTTTGAGCGTGAATCATTTGATTTATTTGGTATTCTTTATGACGGTCACACTGACCTACGTAGAATTTTGACAGACTATGGGTTTGTTGGTCATCCATTTCGTAAAGATTTTCCACTGACGGGTAATGTTGAAATGCGATACGATGCAACTGAAAGACGTTGTGTCTACGAGCCAGTTTCCATTGAACCAAGAATGAATGTTCCTAGAGTCATTCGCAATGATTTGCGATATACACAAAATGAAGAAACAGGGGAATAGTAATGCCGGAGATTCGTAATTATACCTTGAACTTCGGTCCTCAACATCCAGCAGCCCACGGTGTGCTGCGTATGGTTTTAGAGCTGGATGGTGAAACCATTGTTCGTGCAGATCCGCATATTGGTTTGTTGCACCGAGCGACAGAAAAACTAGCTGAAAGTAAGCCTTATAACCAGTCATTACCCTACATGGACAGGCTCGATTATGTTTCGATGATGTGTAATGAACATGGTTATGTACTCGCTCTTGAGAAACTTCTCGGCATTGATGTACCAGAACGTGCTCAATATATCCGAGTGATGTTTGATGAAATTACTCGTCTACTTAATCACTTGATGTGGTTAGGCGCCCACGGTCTTGACCTTGGTGCGATGACAATGTTTATTTATTGCTTCCGTGATCGTGAGCCACTGCTTGATTGTTATGAAGCAGTCTCCGGTGCGAGAATGCACGCAGCGTACTATCGTCCAGGTGGAGTCTATCGTGACCTACCAGATATGATGCCTAAGTATGAGGCTTCTCGCTGGCATAATCAGAAATCCGTGGATGAAATGAATGAGAACCGGCAAGGTTCTATGCTTGATTTTTTGGAATCATTCGTTGATAAGTTCCCATCTTGTGTTGATGATTACGAAACGCTATTAACGGATAACCTTGTTTGGATACAGCTTACTATCTATATTTCAATCGTAAGTCCAGATCGTCCACTGCAACTTGGATTTTCAGGTCC
>JAAGZM010000536.1 GCA_024206355.1 Gammaproteobacteria bacterium
ATTCCTGCATCATTGCCGCCTAGCTCGAGTGTTACTCGTTTAAGATCTGCAGATGCTGCTTTCATAATCGCACGACCTGTTGGTGAAGATCCTGTGAAAACAACTTTGTTGACATCTTCATGTTGAGTCAGTGCTGCGCCGACTTCTCCACCACCTGTGACGATATTTAAAACACCGGCTGGTAAAATCTCATTAGCTAACTCTACAAAACGAATCGTTGAAAGCGGTGTCATTTCAGAAGGTTTAATAACAACGGTGTTACCTGAACGCAATGCTGGGATTACATGCCAAATAGCAATCATCAAGGGCCAGTTCCACGGCGTGATAGAGGCTACAACACCTAATGGCTTACGATGAACCTCAATTCGTGCCTCATCATTATCTTGAATAATGTCAACAGGTAGCTCTAACTCTGCATTGTAATGTGCCCATGCTGCTGATCCACCTACCTCCATTCCTGATCCAACCATGTTTAAACCAGCCATTGGCTTACCGTTTTCCTGAGTAACCAATTGCATTAGTTCCGGCATATTCGCTTCAAGTGCACCTGCAAGTTCATGCATCTTAGCCTTTCGTTCATCATTAGAGGTTCGGCTCCAAGCAGGGAAGGCTGCTCGTGCTGCAGCAACAGCGTCATTGACAGAAGCCACATCTCCATTTGGACATTGGGCAAATACTTCACCGGTTGCTGGGTTAATTACGTCAAGCTTTGAATCTGATTGAACTGCTTGGCCATTTATGATCATGTTGAACTGTTGCATTATTCCCTCTCAAAGCTTTTGTAAAAAGCTTGTTTTATTAATATTACCACGGTGAGGTGACTAATAATAATGCGCCACCTTTTCTTAATTATAAAATATGTCAGAATTTTATCCTAACTTCTTGGGCTAGAGCGCACCAATAATTGACTACCAGAGTATCAAAGTTCTTTGTTTTCTATTGATGTTGCGGATTAGGTTAGCACTAATTGACAATTTGATCATCAATATGACATCCACTGCATTGCCTAAGTGGCCCACTATCTAATTCCTCAAGTGCTTTATTAATATGACAGTTTTCACAAAACTTATGAAATATTGCCTCTATATTTTGATTAATTTGCTCCGTATATTTATGGCAATCATAACAACCACCACTGCCTACAGCATCATCTATATAATTATGATGACAGGTCGCACACTGCTCCTTTTTATGCTTTGAGTGTTCAAAAGCAACATCCAGCATAGGTCGATCGACAATCATTTGTTGCCGATAAAAACTCAACTCCCTGACAAGAGTGACCACTATAAACAAGCTAATACTAACAATGCTCAACAAAACCCATACTCTACGGCGTGACATTTGAAAAATACTCGTGTTGTAAAAGGATCAGTAAAAAGGTTGCCATAGAAAACAATATTACTACCGAAATAGAAATCCACGTAGGCGTATATTTGCTGCTCTTAACTCTTGCCTGATTATCTACAGTTTTTGCCTTCTGATCACGAACATAATAAATCAATGTCACAAGGCAGATTATAGATAACAATATTACCTTATAATGGCTGTTCATGTAAAAACCACTACCAATAATATGATAACCAATGAGCAGGCAAAAAATTATCGAACCCCATTTGTGTACCCATTGGAAGCGATGATAATCTTTCCATATTCGACCTCGATAACGCACCAGTGAGGAAATAATTATCAATATCATTATTAAAGAAGCAACCAATCCACTCAGCATATACCAGGGTGCCGCCAGTTTTAAATGCTCAAGGAGTAGCGGTTCTTTAATGAGAAGTATGGCTATATGCATAAATGTCAGGAAGAATGCCCCAAAACCCAAATCTCTGTGAAAGCGCGTAAAAAAATGTCCCTTAAAAAGAGGGTAGGTTTTTGGTTTACCGGAAAAGATAAAAAGTAATAAAAAATATCCAACTGCCACATATCCTAGTGCATTTGCGAAGTCCCAAACAAACCCTGCTATTGGAGCAGCGTAAAAAATCGTGAGTAGCAAGACTAAAAATAGAGAAATTTGAGCCGTTAAAACGAATGCCGCTTTACTTTGACTCAATGGTTATTGGCTTGAAGTCTAAATTGGCGAGGGGTAATTTTATATTGTGATTTAAAACAACGATGGAAATGCGAGATATCACCAAAACCACAATCTAAAGCAATCTCAGTAGTCGAAAGATGTTGCATCGAAACATTACTCAGCACTCTCTGACACTCTTCAAGACGTCTTAGTTGTATATACCGAGAAACCGAAACGCTTTCATCCATAAATAATTTATGCAAATAACGTTTACTTATACCTTCCGCTTGGGCAATAAAGTCTGGCGTTAATCTTCTATCCTTCAAGTTAAGTCCTATAAATTGTTTTATTTGATGCAGATGTTTATCAGCTGCATTGATAGGTGGAGGCGCGCTTATGCTGCGCTCGGTTTGCAATGATGTTATTAATAAATCTAAAATATTGGCTTCAAGGCGCTGTACTGTTGCCGGCTCTAATAAGTCCATGCATTGTGCTAATGAATTTACAAACTGGCTCAATATTCCATGCATAGGAATACCACTGTCCATTTTCCGTCCTAAATAGTCATCTGGAACTTGGAACATTTCGCGTAAAAGCGACTGAGGTATTGAAAGTACTACCTGTTGATAGTCAGAAGGAAAATGAAGTTTATAGGGTTCGCTAGAGCTACAAAGTACAAAATCACCCGGATTTAACAGAGCCTCTCTGCCATATTGATTTACAACCCCTTGTCCCTGCAGTTGAAATTTTAC
>JAAGZM010000060.1 GCA_024206355.1 Gammaproteobacteria bacterium
GCTAAAGGTGCATCAACTTCAAGCCAATCAACTAGTTTCGGGGAGTTTGTAGAATTGAGGATTGTTGACTTGAGCATGCTTGTGTTTTTATTGCAATTCAATGAAACTACCGACGTGAGAGCTGGCACAACTCAAGATACCTACAACTATGAGAATTATTATCTGGTAACAAATGGCAACAGTCAACTAGTAAAAAGTGAACTTGTTACAGAATATCATTATCCGTACACTGGTTCAGGGAGTAGTATTTTTACAATTGATACAACAAATTGGGATCATACATCATCAGGCGATTGTACCCCACCAACAGGCTCATGCAGCGGCTCAGGCAAGATAATCAAATCTTGCAGCACTTCTTCTATCGCACCTGATACACCATAAGGAAAGCACAATGAAACCATTAATGTACTGTGGCTTTGTCGATGATGAGGGTAATGCACAATATATATTAGCGGTTTCATGGTCAGCCCATTATTATGCGACGTTACCAGAATTAGATGGTGATGAATCAATAATACATAATGGCGCAGTTCATCCAGCTTCAGGTGGTACAGGCATACCGCCCTTAGAAGAAACAAGTTTTTACACAATGTATCAAAAATAGGCTTAAACATGAAAATAGAAACAGTTATTGCGTTGATATTCACCCTTATTTGTGGGTTAACTGCCTATGCTGTGGATTGGCAACGAAAGCAAGATAAGGTGAGCAGCGAGCAAGAGTTAAGAATAGAAAATCTTAATTCATTAATCGAGCTGCAAACCAAGTTACATGAGCAGCAAGTTAAATTCAACGAAAAACAATATAATAAC
>JAAGZM010000537.1 GCA_024206355.1 Gammaproteobacteria bacterium
AAGAATTTTATTCAGTAGATCTTCAACACTCCATGCTAACTCACCAATATCTTGTGCACCAACCATTCGCCCACTACCTTTTAAGGTATGGAATGAACGCCTGGCGATTGTTAGGGATTCATGATCATCTGAATTATTAATCCATTGTGGCAAGTAGTCAGTTAGCGTTTCAAGGACTTCTTCAGCTTCTTCAAGAAAGATCTCAATAACTTCATCATCAATGAGACTTTCATCAGTCTCCTTAATATCACTAAGAACTTCTGTTGGATCACGATATTCTGAAGGCGCTTCAGTTTCAACGGCCGGCCACTCTTGTTCTACAACCATTTCAACATCAGCAATCTGTTCTTTGATTACAAGAATACTATCATCAGCTGCATCAAGTACTGACTGCAAACCAGTTCTTGCACCCAACTCCATACCTTCTAAGTAATAATCAATACTGGTCAAGACATCTGCTAACGCATCTAAAACGCTTTCTGTTGGTATTATCTTTTCAACAAGGACTTTAGTCTTTAAGTATTCATGGCAACTCTTGAGTAAATCAGCTGGATGTTTTAAACCAATTATATCAATAGCACCTCTTGTTTCAGTAAGGAGAACTGGAACTTCTTCTAGTAAATGATGATCCCAATCATTGGTAATAAATTCAATAATCGCATCTTTTGCTTTTTGCATACTTATGCGACTTTCTATAATGATTAATTTTCTTGATTCATCAAATGCTACTTCTTTAGCAATTTCAACAGGGTCATCTTCTCGACCTTCCAACGCCTCTTGCATTGCCATATTTGTCTTAGAGGCTAGACTCGCATCGATAAATAATAGTGCACTTGCAATATCAGAAATCAGTTCATCACTAGGGCTTTCACCAGAGTCAACAGCCTCTCTGATCTTACTTATCTGTTCATTAACGACCGTTGCGACGCCCTCTAGCTCAAGCATAATTAACGTATCAGCAATTTGTTGCAGACTAGGGAGGATATCCTCAAGTTTAGAAATAACCCTTTCTGTTGAGCGAACAAAAAGATCGAGCGTTTCTATAATTGTTGATAAATCTTCTTTTAATACTTTAACAACACTCGCTATAACATGTTTATCAGGACCAGCAAGCTTTGCTCTTTCTACTGCTACTTTTGATTGAAGAATAGTTTGATCATCAAGATCAAAGTGATCTTTTAATTCAGCAATCCTTTTATGTGAACAGTTTGACTGAGCCACAAAATAAAGCATTTTATTCAATACATCTTCATGAGGTTCTTTTGATACAGCATCTAGATTATTTTCAACTATATTTTTAATTTGCCTGTCAATTTTACTTAAAAGTCCTTTAACTTCTTTATCGGTATAACTCTTATCTGCTTCAACTGCATGAGCAAAACCACAGGCAACCCACCAGAACTTACCCATACTGTCAGCTGCTGTATACATTTCAAGTTTGTTAAGAGCAGCATGAATTAGTTGAAAGTTGTCTTCTATATTTGTATTTTTTATCAAGCCAAGAAGCGCTTTCTGGAATTGCTGCCTTAACTTTGTAACTTCATCGGATAAATTAAAACCTTTCTGGAGTTCTACTTCTATATAAGTTTCTTCTCGAGAGAGCTCTAGATTAACATGAAAAAACTGGCTTTCCAGAATTTCCGTCAAGCCACGCTGCTCTCGTAATTCATTAAGCATAGGCAAGAGAACGATTGGATCATCATCTTGACCAGCCTGTAATCGTTCAAGATAAGTCGGAAGTTGTAAAATCGCTCTCATTAAAGCTTCAAAACGAGTTTCATTAGATTCAGAGGTTGAAGATGATATTTCTCTAGCCAAATTCTCCATCTCTTCGGCAAGCATTGCGCCACCGACAACTTCAAGCATCAACAAAGTACCTTGAACTTGGTGCAAGTAATTCATGCAATTTCGAATTTGCGACTGGTCATCCGTATCTTCAAAATATGACTCTAGAGATTTCCTAGCCTGCTCTAAAGTATTACTGATCTCATCCTTGACCCAAGTTAGAGCAACTTGATCATAATTCACCGTCATTTAGATCTCCCGCCAATTAATATTTAGCGATTGAGTTCTTAAACTAGTCTTTTCACAGGTGTTATAAACTTTTTCGTCAATGTTCAACTGTAGCCTCATATTGGCATAACTCCGGTACAAGTATTAATTTATTCTGGTAACTTAAAGCCCGCAACAGATCCCTTCAATTCATCAGCAAGATCAGCAAGATTACCAATTGAGTCGGATGTTTTCTCAGTTCCTGCAGTAGTATTCGTTGTAATATCCTGAATTACTGTCATCGTATTTGTCACTTGGCCCGCTGAAGCAGCCTGTTGTTTCGCTGTTTCTGATATATTGGTAATTAACCCAGCAACATCATTTGATACTGCTTCAATTCTCTCAAGTGCAACTCCTGCATCTTGGGCTAATCTAGCACCCGAAACCACTTCTGAGGTTGATGACTCCATTGAAATAACAGCCTGATTGGTGTCTGTCTGAATAGTTTTTACCAACCCTTCAATCTGTTTTGCTGCGTTACCAGAACGTTCTGCAAGACGCTGTACCTCATCAGAAACAACTGCAAACCCACGGCCAGCTTCGCCAGCCATTGTTGCCTGGATTGCTGCATTAAGTGCCAAAATATTTGTTTGGTCTGAAATATCATTAATTAGCGCAACAATATCACCAATTTCTTGTGAACTTTCACCCAGTCTCTTAATCCGCTTTGACGTTTCTTGAATTTGTTCACGAATAGTGTCCATCGCATGAATTGTCTTCCTTACAATATCACCACCGCTTTTTGCAGTTGCTACCGACTCATGTGCCATGTCAGATGTTTCGTTTGCATTTGCAGAAACCTGTTCAATCGAAGATGCCATATCACTAATTGCAGCAGATGCGCCTGTGATTTCTTGAGCCTGGTTTCTTGACGCCTGTGCAAGTTCAGAGGCTGTTGACTGTGTTTCTACTGACGACTGACTAACCTGATCAACCGTCTTATTAATTGCAGAAACCAAACTTCTTAGCTGATCGATGGTATAGTTCATCGAATCAGCAATAGCGCCGGTGAAATCCTCAGTTACTGTTGCATGAGCAGTCAAATCACCATCAGCCAAGCCTTCCATCTCATCAAGTAAACGAATAATAGCTTCCTGATTTCGCTCGTTTTGTTCTTTTTCTCTATTGGCAAGATCTTCAGAATATTGAATTTGAATTCTTTCAGCTCGACGTTGCTGACCATACAGCGCCGATAGTAGTATGACAACGAATAATAAAAGCCCAGCAGATAATAAAGGATTTCCTGGCAGCCTTCTTTCCGTAGAGGCAGTAAATGCATTAGCAACATTACCCGATAGTTCAAGCAATCTAGCTGCATCAACAAAAATTGCATCAGAGGCTGCGTGAACTTTAAATAATTCATCCGTAGATTTAATGATATAGCCAGAGTTCTCTCGCATGCTACCAAGTAACTCGGCAATGCTATTAAGAGCTGTTCTCACCGATGAGTTGTTAACTCGACGTATACCTATAGCTGTATCACCATTGAGCATTCCTTCGACAACATCACCAAAATTGGTAACATTTCGCCCAAAGCTGGCAACAGCCTTATTCGCACCTTCTCCTCTGGAAAGAATTTTTTGAAGAGATCCTGTAAGTCGCTCTGTATACCAAACTTGTAGGGCTGCAAGACGCACCTGATTGGATGTGGCGTCAATAGAAATTAACTGCTCCACTACCTGCTCAGATTGTTCTTGAAGTTGTACAATGGTTTTTGACAGCTGACCCGCTACATCATGCAAATCAAGCACTGTATTTCTAGTATTAATGATAGTATCAGCATTATCTTTTACTTTAATCCAGAGAGTCTGCGTGTTTCTTATTGCAGCTCTAACACTATCTCCTGATGTAAATTTAAAGTCATTCGCTAGAAGGGCGTTTTGCAAAGAAGCAAAGTTTGTTTGAAATTTTTTCACAGTGTCGGTAAGGAAATCAAAGGCATCTATATTTCCTCCAGCCGACTTTGATGCATTGTTTGAGATCTGTTGTGATAATACCCTCATCTCTTCAGCTGAATTCAGCCGCTCTGCATCTGTAGAACTTTGAATATAGCTAAAAACAAAGTTTGCAATCATTGCTACAGTGAAGAAGGCTAGCAAACCTGCTACTGCTCCTCCCTGTCTACCTTCATTTCTATTTGTCGATAGTTTTTTGGCTGCGTTCATAATCGCCTTCCGAATAGTTAATAATAAATAATTATCTTGTTACCAGTCTAAACGCTGGATATTCTGCTAGCGTATGTAGACTGAAAATTGGCCATTCAGCATCTTGTCTGCTGAAGCCTCCCATTACAAAATGTGTTATTGCCTCCCCTACTTCAGGAGTGTTTCTCATTTGTTCATATTTTTCAAAAGTCATGGCTCCAAGTACTTCATCGACTATCAAGCCGCTATATATACCATCATGGTTTACTACCAACAGACGTTGCTTTCTTACGTTACGGCC
>JAAGZM010000061.1 GCA_024206355.1 Gammaproteobacteria bacterium
CGAATGAAAAAATATAATAATTATTGATAAATATGATACAAAAATAGGCTACACTAAACACAGTACATTGACTACCAATCTATTATTATATTAAATAGAAATACAGAGGAAATTACTGATGACTAAAGTTGCAATAATATTATCCGGCGCAGGTGTTTTCGATGGTTCAGAAATTTATGAATCAGTCATAACATTATTGCGGCTTGACCAGCTGAATGTGGAAGTGCAATGCTTTGCTCCTGATATTCCACAAATGCATGTTATCAACCACATTAGCGGTGAAGAAATGGATGAAACCCGTAATGTTTTGATTGAAGCTGCTCGCATATGCCGTGGTGAAATTAAGTCGCTCGAAGAGGCTAAAGTTGAAAACTTTGACGCTTTGATAATTCCTGGCGGTTTTGGTGCCGCAAAGAATTTATCAGATTTTGCAGTAAAAGGTTCTGATGCCTGTGTGCAACAAGACGTATTGAGTTTTTGTCATGGAATGTTTAATGCCAGAAAGCCTGTTGGTCTTGTTTGTATTGCGCCTGCTATGGCACCTTTAATTTTTGGTGATAAAGTACATTATACCATTGGCAATGATACCGATACTGCTAATACCATTGAAGCTATGGGTGGATCCCATGATAACTGCGCAGTCAATGAAATAGTCGTTGATGATGAATATATGTTAGTTACAACACCTGCCTATATGTTAGCTTCCAGAATTTCTGAAGCAGCAGAAGGTATCAATCAGCTCGTTGATAAAGTAGTGGAGCTTAGTAATGACTAGTTTTGAGAGAGCGAATTTGGAGAAAGACAAAAAATGCTAATTGCCTTATCACCAGCTAAATCATTAGATTTTGAAAGGCCCGTATCAACCAGTAAATTTACAATGCCGGAATTTTTAGATGATTCACAGGAACTTGTGGATCAACTCAAAGACTTTACTCCGGATCAACTGGCAACTCTGATGAAAATTAGTGACAAATTATCGAGCTTAAATGTCGCACGCTTTGGAAGTTGGACACTGCCTTTTACCCCTGAAAATGCTAAGCAAGCAATACTATGTTTCACTGGAGACGTCTACCGAGGTCTTGATGCAACTACCCTTGATCATAAGGGACTTGATTATGCACAAAATAAAGTCAGAATACTCTCAGGATTATACGGAATTTTAAAACCTCTCGATCTAATGCAACCCTATCGATTAGAAATGAGTAGTCGCTTAAAAAATACAAAGGGTAAAGATTTATATACTTTTTGGGGTGATAAACTTAATGCTAAAGTAAGTGCAGAACTCGCCAAAAATGAGTTTCCTACTTTGATTAATCTGGCATCAAAAGAGTATTTTACTTCACTGAAGTTACCAACATTACAATTCCCTGTGATAACGCCTGTATTTAAAGATTGGAAAAATGGTCAATATAAGCATATCAATTTCTATGCAAAAAAAGCGAGGGGTTTAATGACTCGCTATGCTATTGATAACAAAATTGAAGATCCTCAAGTACTCAAAAATTTTGATTATGAGGGGTATCAATTTGATGAGTCATTATCTAGTGAAAATGGCTGGATATTCACACGCAAACAATGAAGGTTAATTATTTAGGCATTTCTACAATTCGCCAATAATGACCAACGAGTTCTAAAGCGCTGGCAAAACCATCTTCAAGATCAGATTTAACCATGTATCCTGCAACATTATGCTCAAAAGCAGCAACCCGATCTTCTTCAGCCTTAGAAGTTGTTAGCATAAAAACGATGGTATCTTTTAGTGAATTATCACCTCTAATTTCTTCAAGAAAATCAAGACCATTCATTCTTGGCATATTAATATCTAATAAAATCAGGAAGGGTTTGTTGATGTCTCCATTTCGCAACATTTCAAGAGCTTCAATTCCATCTTTTGCACGATGCAATCGATTTGCTATTTTAAGTTTTTTCATCGAACGCTGAATAGCCTTCGCATCGATATCATCGTCTTCAATTAGTAGTAGTTCGACGTCATTTTCTCTAATTATCATTAGTGATGCTCCTTTTGTTAATATTATATATGGGAGATGTTGCTTTTGATTTCAGTAATTCAGTTATTTCGTCAGCAGCAATAGGGCGGCTAAAATAATATCCTTGTAATGTATCACATTCGTAATTCACTAAAAAATCTGTTTGAGTCTGATTTTCAACGCCTTCAGCAATTACTTCTAGTCCAAGGTTGTGAGCAAGCGTAATAATCGTTTTTACGATTGCTTCACCATTTTTATTTATACCAATATCAGCTACGAAAGATTGATCAATTTTTAAAATATCTATGGGTAACCGTCGTAAATAACTCAAAGATGAATATCCTGTTCCAAAGTCATCAATTGCTATTGATATTCCTAATGCTTGAATATTACTTAAAAGAGTCACCATCGCATCTGGATCATCGGTCATAATGCTTTCTGTTATCTCTAGTACTATATGCTTAGGTGGCAAGGATACTTGTGAGAGTAGTTCTTTTAGCTCATCAATAAAACCATCTGATTTTAGTTGAACAATAGAAACATTTATCGAGATTGTAAGTGGTTGTGCGTTAAACTGCTGTTCAGTCCATTGAATACTTGTATTACATGCTTGGACAAATACCCATGCACCTAATTTCTTAATATGTCCAGAGTCTTCTGCAATGGGAATAAATTCATCTGGCGTAACATTTCCTAGATTTTTATTGTTCCAACGAATTAAAGCTTCGGTGGCGACGATTCGTTGAGTTTTAGCATCAATTTGAGGTTGATAATGTATTGTAAATTCATTTTGGATAATTGCGTATCGTAATGCATTTTCAATATTGAGCTTTCTTGATACGAGTAGCTGCATAGAGTCGGAAAAAAATTGAAAACTGTTTCTTCCATTTCTTTTTACCTCATACATAGCAGTATCAGCGGCTTGAATTAATGATTCGGTATCTATTCCGCATTCAGGAAACGTAGAAATTCCAATACTAGGACTTACATTAAGTTCGTGATTATTACAGAGATGATAAGGTTTTAAGCTTGCAATGATTTTGGCAGCTATTTTGGCGATACTATCTATGTTATCGATATCATCTAATAGAATAGCAAATTCATCTCCCCCAAGACGTGCGACCATATCTTCAGCACGCATTGAATTTTGCAATCGGCTAGCGATAGATTTTAATAGCTCATCGCCAGTACTATGGCCCAAGCTATCGTTAATTATTTTAAAGTGGTCAATATCAATAAATAAAACAGCTAATTGAGAACTGTTACGTTTAGCTTTATTGATACTCTTTGTTAAGCTATTAAGAAAAAGTTCTCGATTAGCTAGGCCTGTTAATGAATCATACTTTGCTAAGGATATTAACTGTTGTTGCAGGTTTTTTCGCTCTTGTGCGTAGCGGATAGCACGCATTAATATTTTTTTATTGACTTCTGATTTCACTAAAAAATCTTGAGCGCCATGCTCTAGGCATTTGAGCATTAAAGATTCATCATCCATTCCACTGATCATGATGACAGGCATTGTTAAAATTTTTTCTCTGGCTAGTGTGTCTAAAATATTAATGCCAGTCATATTAGATAAACGATAATCAAGTAAGACTACATCGAAATTACCATGCCTAATTTTCTCAAGTCCGTCATCTCCTGTTTTGGCAACAGTAATCATCTCATCAAGATTACTCTTTTTTAATTGTCGAAGGACGGCCTTTCTATCTAGTTCATCATCATCGATAAGTAAAATATTAATGCTCTCAGATATCATTCGCTTATTTCCATATTTTGTGAAATATTAATAATTTTAGGCCAGTTTACGATAAACCGTGTTCCTTTTCCTTCTTCAGATTGAACGTCAATATTTCCTCCATATATTTTAAGTGTTTTCTTTATTATTGCCAAGCCCATTCCGCTACCTTCAACTTCGTCTCTTGATCTTAATGTTTGGAAAAGTCCAAAAATCTTTTCATGGTATTTTTCTGCTATACCGGGTCCATCATCATCGACCGTAAAAATATAATTATCCTGAGTATCGCTACAGGTAATAGTAATAGTTCCATCAACTTTATGATGATGTTTAATCGCATTACTAATAAGATTTCTAAAGATCAGTTCAAAAGGTACTGATACAGTATCAAAGGTAGGGAATATGCCATCTAATACAAAGCTAAAGGCATCAGGAGGAGAAACCAAATCGAATAATGACTCTAAAACATATTTTGAATCTACCGATTTAATTTTTTGTTCAACTCGTCCTACTCTTGAATAGGCAAGCAGATCATCAAGCAAACACTCCATACGACTTACTCGATTACGCATCATTTTTATATGTTCAATAGTCTCTTCTTTGTCATCAATATCTTCCCAAATCCACATTGCTAGTTGATCAATTCCCCTTAATGGTGATTTTAAATCATGGGATGCAATATAGGCAAAATTGTCCAGTTCATTATTAGAATGTTCCAAAGCTTGGTTACTCGATTCTAAATGGGAGACCATTTCGTTTAATTTTTTACACATATGGTTGAAAGTAATACCGAGTTTTGCAAGTTCATCTGTACCCTTTATTTGAATCTTTTGAGAAAAATTTCCTTCAGATATTTTATTTGAAACATCTGACAAAATTCTAATTGGTGTTGATATCTTGTTTGAAAGGATTATTGCAATAAGGCTAGCAATGAATAAAATAATAAAGCCTATAAGAATAAATTGTTGCTCTAATTTCTCGGCTTCTTCCAGTGCTTCTGCAGCATTGATTTTAGCAATTACTCCCCATTGTAACTCTGGTATGTAGCGCCAAGCAGCTAATACTTCATTGCCCTCAAAGTCTATTGATAATCCAGAACCTTTTTCACCATTATTAGCATTTTGACTTGGAATGCCATACCTTGAATTTGCTGGAATTGAGTATTGAAATTCTGAATCTGGTTGGTTTCTTAAGGGGCTGATATTTTGTATATGCTCGTTAATTTGCTGGCTAAAGATAATATCGCCAGTTTTCTTCAAGCCACCATAGTCCTTAGTAAGATGAAAGTAATCGCTACTTTTTAGTTGCACAGCAATTGTTCCTAATAGCTTGTTATCCTTAAATATAGGCGCTGCTATAAAGGCATTATGATTTTCTTGTCCTTTGAAATTGATGGCTTGCTTTATATTGCTGCCAATTTCATGTTGTGATGGAGCATAAGGTTTATAGAGTGAAATTTGTGTTTCTAGTAAAGATGTTGCTTGTTCAAAAACGGCTGCTAATTGAGTTGATTTATAAGGACCTGTTCGTAAATTTGTTGCAAAGTCAGATTCATGGACAATAGAAAAAACAATATCGCCATCAACATTAATTAATAATAAATTATAACTATCAAGGCTTGTCTTTAGGTGCATCAAGGCTGGACGAAAAAGTGCATTTTTTCTTAGATAGGAAAGGCTTTCAATTCCTTCAGAAAAACTTGAGTTTAGTTTTTGTATAGATTCAATAACTATAGGGAGATGTGCATAGGTTGCTACTGTTTTTTCTTTGTTATTAATATAATTATAAATAAACCCAATTTTTTCATCGATAATAGAATTCAATGCACTCTCTACTTCTCTGTGAATTGATTTTGTTGAACTATTTACTGCAACAGTTGCAATGAGTATTACCGAAAGTCCAGTAATAAGAAGGAAAGAAAATAAAAGTTTATTACGAATAGTCAACGTTAAATTTTCCCATCGTTGGTAATCAATTGATTATGAAGGCTTAATTTGATTTTGTTGCCCTCAATTATAGGGGCTGCCCAAGTTTTATCCCATCCTAAATAGAGATCGTGTAGATATTTATTCCATTCCTCTTTAGATTTATATAATGGATAAGGCATAGGTCTAATAGGTTTGTCAGTACTCCAAATAATATTAAATTGACCATCTGACTGAATTTGACCAATGTGTAAAGGTTTCCAAAGATGATTATTTGTTGCGCTTACTGTTACCTTTCCTTCAGGAGAATTATATGTAGCGCCTTTAACTGCAGCTCTTACTAGTGCTGGGTCAGATGACTTTGCAATACGTACCGTTTTTGCCCAGAGGTGTACGCTAGAATAAGCGGCCTCCATTGACGCATTGGTTGTTCTATTTGCACCATATTCTTGTTTAAAGTTAGCAACAAATCTTTGATTGTCATCTGTTTTTACTGATTGAAAATAATTCCAGGCAGCGTAGTGCCCAACCATGTTTTTTATATCAAGCGATAAAAGTTCATCTTCAGCAATGCTGAATGACATTACCGGTATTTTTTTTGTCAGCTCTGCAAATTGTTGAAAAAAATTGATATTGCTATCACCACTAATTGTGTTAAGAATAACATCAGCATTACTTTTGTCGATAGCGCTAATCATTGCGCCAACGTTTGTACTACCTAAAGGGAGATAATACTCACCAACAACTTCACCACCTAAAGCGGCAATTTGTCTTTTCATAATGATATTAGCTGCATGGGGATATATATAGTCAGATGAGGCTAAAAAAAATCGTTTACCTAGATTATTAAAACTCCATTTTACCGCTGGTGTTAACTGTTGGTTAGGTGATGCGCCTGTGTATATAATATTTGGAGACTGTTCGAGCCCTTCATACGGAACAGGATAAAAGAGTAGATGATCGTATTCTTCAACTACCTTTTTTACTTCTTTTCTACTTGCTGAGGTCCAACAGCCGAATATTACGCTAACCTGTTCGTTCTTAATGAGTGTTTCAGCACCGGCAGCAAAGCTAGGCCAATCAGATTTACCGTCAATAATAACAGACTCAATGGAACGACCTAATATTCCCCCAGAAGCATTTATTTCTTTGATTGCTAGTTGAGTCGCATCCACAACAGATTTTTCACTAATTGCCATTGTGCCGGTTAAAGAGTGCAATATACCTACTTTTATAGGGGCATTTTGTTGCTGGCAGCCAATAAGGGATAGATTGCAGATAAGGAGCAAAATAAAATATAAAAATGTGGTTTTCAAGTGTGTAACCCTTAATCATTGATAAACATTACTATTAAAATAATTATGTTTATGTTTATTATATAGTACATAATTCTAAGTAAGTATAGTATATAAATTGAAATACGAGAATATTGCAATTGATTTACTTATTTGTCAGCAGAGAGTAATGTTTTAGTTAGGAAACATTCGGAGGCCGAATGAAAATTTCAGTCATTTTACTGTTTCTACTTTTATTAAGTGGTTGCATTACTACACAGCAGGCAAATACCAGAATCAGTGCTTGGGATAATGTTACTTTAACTGATCTGATTAATAACTGGGGTGTACCGACAAAAGAGCAAGAAATCGCTAATCGGAAATTTTATATTTGGAATGATAAAAATAGCAGTAACACTCCTATGATCGGTGTTTCTGCAGGTTCATTTGGAGGTCGAGGAGGTATATCTATCAGTACTTTGTTTGGTGGCGGCGCTGAAGAAAACTTCTGTTCAAGAGTTGTTGAGGTAGATGATCAAGAGCAAATTAAAGCGATTCAGTGGTCAGGCAACCCAAAGCTATGTTTTGAACTGACGCCCGAGAGATTGGAGCAATAAACGCTACTCCAAAGCAGAATTAATCAGTTCAAGTGCTTCATTTAATAATTCTTTAGAGGCGAGTCTTGCCTGCTCCGCATTGCCATTAATAATAGCATTATATATTTCAAGATGAGAAAGATAATTGCCTGATTTTACACCTTTAAGTCGATTGGTAAATCGAATGCTAACCCTTAATGCTGTGGCAATAAAACTGCTTAATTGTCTAAAATCAATATACGAAGCTAGGATTGTCGCGTTTTCCTGAACAATATTATTGCTCTTGCTGCATGTTGTTGATATAACTACACAAATTGCTGTACTCTATTCTAAATAGCGATGATATAAATTTTGAAAGTAGGCTAGGCTTAATCATCGATATGAATGGAAATAAGCTGCATGAAATATGAACGTTCTAATAAATGCGAGGGACAACCCACTTTTGCTTTTCTATGGCAATCAAATGCGTCTAACTGAGGATTCTAGGATTATCTCTGCTTCAGGAGCAGGGTACTATTTTCCTGATCAATTTCAAATCGGAAATAACGGAGTGTATTCATTCCTAATAAGCCATCAGCGTTATTTCCAATTTGAAAATCCAAAACAGAAATATCAATATTATTAAATGTAAACTCACCCAATTGAAGTTGGTCAATATTGTATATTTTTCCCTTTGAAATACCATTTGCAGTATTGAACATTCTGCTACCTAGTTCCTTATAATTAATATTTCCTTTAATTTGATCAAAGCTTGTTTTCATCAGAGTTGTAATTGATGCTCCAGTATCAATAATTAAATTAACTTTATTGTCAGATATTTGTATAGAAACAAGATAATGAGCCCCTTTTTTAATTAATGGTATTTTATCAGTAAATACCATTCTTTCCTTGTCTTGTTGTTCAACAAAATCTGGATTCTGCAAATCAAGATTGTCCAGTATTTCCTGTGCTTTTTCCTTTAACTGTGGATTAGCTAAAAGTTGTATTAAATGTTCACGACCCAAATAATCATCACCATCGATAATATATAATTCAGCCAGTCGCAATTTGTTAGGTTCTGTTAATAAACCTACATTTTCAATATAGTTATAAAGATATATTAATTCACCAGTTTGTGTTTGTTCTATCAAATTGGCATCAGCAATTGCAATAAAGTTATTATAGAAGTCATCAATTTTAATTAAATCATTTGTTTTATAGGCATATGCTCTAATACGTTGAAGTAAATTTACAACCTCCCAATAATATCTCATCTTCTGATTAAATTTTGCAAGTGAGAGCAATATATCTATATCATCATAAAATTCAATAAGGTATATATCAGTTAATTCAATGAATGCTTCATCTTTGCCTTCTGCAAGTAAAGAATTCAGAAAAGAGATTAAATACTTTTTCAACTTACTTTGTTGAGGATCTCCATGATGAGAAATATTTTTAAATAAAGCCACCGCTTCAAAGAATTGATAATTTCCCAAGCGCTTAATAAATTCAGATTCAGTAGATTTAAAATCAGTAATATTTTCATAGTTAAAATTATTACTATCAGAGCAATTACAATATTCACTGTTATTACTTTGTATTTCATTAGTTTGAGAAAAAAAAGGTTCATTAATTACTGTACTTGTCGTCATGTTATTACCTGTATTGTTTCTGGTGAATAACAAGGGTTTCACAAATTCATTTGCAAGCCAACCAAGCAAAAAACCAGTGATTAAAGTTAAAGTAATTATTAAAATTGTTTTCATTGATAACCGTAA
>JAAGZM010000538.1 GCA_024206355.1 Gammaproteobacteria bacterium
TCGACTATGAAGTCACCCTGACAGCGACTGACGAAGATGGAAACTTTGCGAGTTATTCCTTTACGGTCACAGTTACCGATGTTAATGATCTGCCTGTTGCCAATGACGATGCAACTTCAGTTGCAGAAGGTGGCAATGTTGTTATCGATGTTCGCGCTAATGATACCGATGCAGAAACAGCAACATCATCTTTAACTATTACCAACATAGGTACAGCTACCAACGGTACTCTAGTAAACAATAATGATGGCACAGTTACCTACACGCATGATGGCTCAGAGACTACATCAGATAGCTTTACCTACACCGTAAATGATGGTGATTCAGATTCAGCAACAGTTGCAACAGTTAATATTAGTGTAACTGCAGTTAATGATCTGCCTGTTGCCAATGACGATGAAGCTTTAGTTGCAGAAGGTGGCAATGTTGTTATCGATGTTCGCGCTAATGATACCGATGCAGAAACAGCAACATTAAGTTTAACTATTGCCAACCTAGGTACAGCTACCAACGGTACTCTAGTAAACAATAATGATGGCACGGTTACCTACACGCATGATGGCTCAGAGACTACATCAGATAGCTTTACCTACACCATAAATGATGGTGTATCAGATTCAGCAGCAGCTACAGTTACTATTACTCTAACTGCAGTTAATGATCCGCCTGTTGCCAATGACGATACAGCTTCAGTTGGAGAAGGTGGCAATGTTGTTATCAATGTTCGCACTAATGATACCGATGTAGAAACAGCAACATCATCTTTAACTATTACCA
>JAAGZM010000539.1 GCA_024206355.1 Gammaproteobacteria bacterium
AACAATTCAGGTAAATCGCTTGTTATGGGACAGATAGCAATATTCCTATCAACGTTCACAGCCGTCGGAATGGCATCTTTTGAAATGCGACCTGTGGTGACAGTAAAGAGAATGCTAAAACAGGCCAGCGGTGGAGATAAACCCACTGAATATATACTTGATAGATTTAAAGAAAAGTTGAATATGTATATTTACAATCACGTCGTAACACTCAATGCAAATACGGTTTTTGGCATGTGTCATTTCATGGCAAAAGAAAAGGGCATCAAACACATAATGATCGACTCTTTAGTTAAATGTGGGATAAATCAAAGCGAAAATGAGCCACAAAAAGAGTTTGTCTCAAAGTTACAGGAAATAGCAAAAGAGCATAATATCCACATACATCTAGTAGTTCACCTGAGGAAACCAGACAAGGCCACCACCAGACCACACCGCTTTGCAATTAAAGGAGCTGGTGAAATTTCAGATTTAGCTGACAACTGCATTTTGGTTTATGTCAATCGTGAAACTGAAGGGGATGCAGCAAACAGTTTTTTGATCATCGACAAACAAAGAGATGGAGATTTCCAAGGCGCTATTGGTTTCTGGTGGCACGAAAAGACAGGCCAATGGCTAGACAATCCCCGAAGCTTCATTCACAGATACATCACATAAACAGATTAAGCA
>JAAGZM010000540.1 GCA_024206355.1 Gammaproteobacteria bacterium
TAACTTGAAGTCCAGTCTCTAAGGGCTTCATTGATTGCGTCTTTGAGTGATGATGAGCCTGCTGTAACGGTTATAACTTCAGCACCCAGTAATTGCATCCGTTGAACATTTGCTTGCTGACGAATAACATCTTTTTTGCCCATATAAATCACAACATCAAGATCGAGCAACGCACAAACCATCGCAGTTGCAACACCGTGTTGGCCTGCTCCTGTTTCGGCAATGATGCGATTTTTCCCCATTCGTTTTGCTAGTAATGCTTGAGCCAGTACTTGATTGGTTTTGTGAGCACCGCCGTGAAGCAAGTCTTCGCGCTTCAAATATAAATCGACATTACAATCTTTAACAATATTTAAACATTTGAAAACCGGTGTTGGTCTACCAGCATAATCTGCTAATAACCCTTCTAGTGTATTCATAAAATCAAGATCTTGTAGCGCCTGAACATATTCATTTTCTAATTCCTGTAGTGCTGGAACTAAAATTTCTGGTACAAACATCCCGCCATAATCGGAAAAATAATGCTGTGCTGTTTGTGAATTAATTGTATTCATAATGTTTCCTTGTAGTCGGTTGCAATCGACTAAATAATTGTTTCATTTTATCAGAATCCTTTATACGAGGAGCATTTTCGACGGAAGAACATATATCAATTCCTGCCTGGTACTCGTTTTTAAATAGAGGAGAATCAATATCGATACCACCAGCAAGAAATACGTTCTCATCAAAGATGAAATTTTTATAATCTAATGATGCCTCTGTGGTTTCGTTAGGAAGAATTTTAGGAAGATCAATCAAAACTCTATCAACCGCACATTTTAAGTAATTGTATTTAATCGCTATGGCTTCAACAATTGTAGGGAAAGAATCATCAACTTCAGAACAACTAATTGCTTTCCAGATTTCACAATCGGCAGGCAAGCTTTGTTTTAATTCATTGATGTAATCGATTGATTCCTTACCATGTAGCTGTACGACCGATAGGTTAAGTTGTTTCACAGCACCAATGATTTCTTCACTAGACTGATCCATAAAAACACCGACCATAGTCATGAGTTGCTCTTCACAAAGTAATTTTGCTTGTTCAACCTCCATATAGCGTGGTGATTTAGGTGTAAAAATAATACCTCCAAAACTTGCACCTAACTGCCAAGCAAGATCAGCATCTTCCCGACGTGTTAAACCACAAATTTTCACTTCACCGAAAATAAGTTTTCGTAATCCTAGTGCTAAGTTAGTCGACTGCATAAGACTACTGCCAATCAAGAAGCCGTCTACTATCGGTGCTAGTTCTTTTAATTGATTATGAGAAGATATACCTGACTCAGAAATAATTAATCGGTCATCAGGTATTAGTTTTGCTAATTCGTGAGTGACTCTGACATCGGTTTTAAGTGTATGTAAGTTACGATTGTTAATGCCTATAATTTTAGCTGGTAAAGCAACAGCTCTTTCAACTTCTTGTTGGTTATTAACTTCAGTAATAATATCCAAACCAAGTTGACTAGCGATTTCAAAACACTCCAACCAGAATTCATCAGTCACCACAGAAAGCATCAGTAAAATAATGTCTGCTCCAGCAACTCTTGCAGCGTACAGTTGAGATGTTTGTATAACAAAATCTTTACAGAGCACAGGCTGATTAATAACTTCCCGCACTTCTGATAAGTCATCCAGTGAGCCAGAGAAAAAATCAGGTTCTGTCAATACTGATACGGCAGTAGCAAATGACTGATATTGCTGAGCAAGTAATCTTGGCTGATAGTTATCAGTCAGTAATCCCCTTGAAGGTGAACTCTTTTTACATTCTAAAATAAAACCAGTATCTGATGATTGCAATGCATCAGCAAGTGAGCGATTAGACTTTTCAATAGTCAACTTAGAAATATCAATATCAGCATCATTTTCATCCAGGCAATTTTGTCGTTGCTTGACAATTTTATTTAATATACTGGGTCTATCTTCAGTCATGATAAAATTCCTGAATTGCTGATAATCGCTTGGTAACAGCGCCATCCAGAATTATCTGCTTTGCATAATTGGTAGCATCTTTGATAGTTTCATGAAGTCCAGCTAACCAGAGTAATGTTCCTGTATTAAGTGCGACCATATCAGTCATCGCTTTGGAGCCTCTACCAGCTATAACATCAAGAAATATATCAACTGGTTGATCCGTTTCAGATAACTGAATAGATGCTAACGGCTGTCTTATCAAACCAGCATCTTCTGGTTTTATTGTCATCGCTTGTGTCTTACGATCTTTCACTAAAACAGCAGTTGTTTCATCATGCAATGCGACTTCATCTAGGCCTGCACCAAAAACCACGAGCGCACGTTTACAGCCTAATTTTAGCAGTACCTCAGCAAGAGGCTGGCAAAGCTCTTTTCTGCAAACACCCATCAGTTGTATAGGTGGAGCAGCTGGATTAGCTAATGGTCCAGAAAGATTAAAAATGGTACTGGTTGCCAACTGTTTTCTTACCGGTGATACAGATGCCATTAAAGGATGATATTTCGGTGCAAAAATAAAACTATAGCCATGCAAGTCAAAACATTGACGAGATTTCTCAACACTACTATCTAAATCAATTCCCACTGCTTCAATGATATCAGCAGAGCCAAAACGTGATGATATAGAGCGGTTACCGTGTTTAACCATCGGTAAGCCGCATTCCGCTGCAACAAAGGCGCTAGCTGTCGATACATTTAATGTATTCAAACCATCCCCACCTGTTCCACATGAATCAGCAAAGATTCCTTCTGGGGAATCAAATGGTACTGCGCATTCTCTCAACGTTTGGACAAGACCTGCAATTTCAGAGGATTTTTCACCCTTTGTTTTTAACGCAACTAGTATCGATGCAATGCTCACAGGATCCATAGTTCCTGAGAACATCTGCTTAAACAATTGCCGAGAATCATCAAGTGAAAGATCCTTTCCTTGATATAAAGACTCAATTAGTTCTTTCATTTTTTCTCTCCTTAAATTTTTCGGCTTCTGTTAATAAATTACCGATTATCTGTTGACCATGAATGGTGAGTATCGATTCAGGATGAAACTGTAGACCATATAAACCTAACTCTTCAGAAGCAATAGCCATTGCAATGCCATCACATTCTGCTGTAACTTGAAGTGGTTTAGGAACCTCTTGCGCTGACAAGGAATGATATCTAGCGACATTCATTGGTGATTGTAAATCAGCAAATAAACCCTCTTTATGATGTGTAATTGATGAACTTTTACCATGCACTACACCGGCATATTGTCCAATGTCGCCACCAAGACTGCTGATGATTATCTGATGCCCTAAACATATCCCTGCAATAACAACCTTGCCCATTAGTTGTTCAACTAAATCAAGGCAGCAACCTGCAGATTGTGGGTTACCAGGCCCAGGAGAGAGCAGCAACATATCTATTTCTCCTGATCCATAAAGCTCATTAATAACATCAGCCTTTACATAGTTTTGAAAAATTCTTAACTGGCAACCCTGTAGTTTGAGTTCATCCACTAAATTGAAAGTAAATGAATCTTGGTTATCAATCATAACAATTTTCAGCTGTTCATTTTTAAGACTCATTATTCTTCTCCTTCACGATCTTCTGTAGAAAGTATGGCTCTGATCACTGCAGTAGCTTTTAATTCAGTTTCAATTAATTCATTCTCAGGTGTTGAGTCTGCAACAACGCCTGCTCCAGCTGTGATTGTTGCTTTACCATTTTTAACCAGTGCTGAGCGAATAACGATAGCGGTATCCATATCACCTGCAGCAGTAAAATATCCTACTGCACCTCCATAGGCTCCCCTTCGTCTTTTTTCTGTTTGACGTATCAGTTTCATTGCTTCTTTTTTAGGAGCTCCAGTTAATGTTCCCATATGAAAGCATGATTGGCAGGCATGATAGATATCTAGATCAGCTCGCAAGGTAGCTTCGATTCTACTGACCATATGCATAACTGCTGCGTATCGATAAACAGACATTAATTCCTTAACCTTTCTACTACCTGTTTCTGCGATTCTAGCAAGGTCATTACGTGCTAAATCAACCAACATTAAATGTTCTGCTAGTTCTTTTTCATCGAGTTTTAAATCAGCTTCTAGGCGCGCATCGAGTTCCTCATTAATTTCACCTGTGGCAATTCGTCCTCGTCCTCGAGTTCCTGCTATTGGCATAATGCCAATCGTACGATCCTGATATTGATAGCGTAAACTTGATTCAGGAGATGCTCCGAATAAGATAAACGCATCCAATTGTAAGTAGAACTGATAAGGA
>JAAGZM010000541.1 GCA_024206355.1 Gammaproteobacteria bacterium
CTATTAGTATAGGATAGGATAGGATAGTATTATCAATATAGTATTGATTATCAATTAGTATAGGATAGTATAGGATAGTATAGGATAGTATAGGATAGTATTAGTATAGGATAGTATTAGTATAGGATAGTAACTATTAGTATAGGATAGTAACTATTAGTATAGGATAGTAACTATTAGTATAGGATAGGATAGTATTAGTATAGGATAGTATAGGATAGTAACTATTAGTATAGGATAGTATAGGATAGTATTAGTATAGGATAGTATAGGATAGGATAGTATAGGATAGTATTAGTATAGGATAGGATAGTATTAGTATAGGATAGTAACTATTAGTATAGGATAGGATAGTATAGGATAGTATTAGTATAGGATAGTATTAGTATAGGATAGGATAGTATAGGATAGTATAGGATAGGATAGTATAGGATAGTATAGGATAGTATTAGTATAGGATAGTATAGGATAGTATTAGTATAGGATAGGATAGTATAGGATAGTATTAGTATAGGATAGGATAGTATTAGTATAGGATAGTATAGGATAGTATAGGATAGTATTAGTATAGGATAGTAACTATTAGTATAGGATAGTAACTATTAGTATAGGATAGTATTAGTATAGGATAGTAACTATTAGTATAGGATAGGATAGGATAGTATTAGTATA
>JAAGZM010000542.1 GCA_024206355.1 Gammaproteobacteria bacterium
ATTCCTGCCTTTTGAGGTAAGAAAGTATCTTCTTAATCACTATCGGATCTTCAATACAGGTTATGACTTTGATCGCTCCTCCACATTCATTACAAGATCCTATGATCTAAGCTGCTACATCCTTACTCCACCACCAACAATAACAGTCTGGCCGCTAATATAATCAGATTCAGGAATACAAAATAAATAGACGCCATTAGCGGCCTCTTCAGCGCTACCGCCACGTCCTAGTGGAATTGCTCTAGAAAAGCCGGCATGGATGTCTTTAGGTATGCCTACGGCAATCTCTCGGCCTTCAACCATAATCGTTTTCTTCTCATCAGTAGCTTCAGTCAATCGAGTATCAATAAACCCGAAAGCAACACAGTTTACGTTAATTTTATGACGTCCAAGTTCTTTTGATAGGGTTTTAGTCATACCGCCAAGTGCTGATTTCATTGAAGCATAATTAACCTGTCCAATATTGCCATATTCTCCAGAGACAGAAGAAATATTAATAATTTTTCGAAACACTTCCTTGCCTTCAGATGCTTCAACTTTTGCAACCGGAACAACTATTCGAGTAAATGCGCGGTTTAGCTGAAAGGGTGCCTTAAGGTGAATGTCATACATGGCATCAAACTGTTCATCGGTTGCCTTGTGGATCATTGCATCCCAAGTATATCCAGCATTATTAACTAAAATGTCGGGAGTTCCATAGGTTTCGACTGCCTTTGCGATGAAATTTTCAGCAAAACCTTCTTCGGTAACACTGCCAACAAAAGCAGTTGCTTCTCCGCCACTTGTTTTAATTTCAGCAACTGTTTCATCTGCAGGTTGTTGGTCTAAGTCATTCACAACAACTTTTGCACCTTCATTGGCTAGCTTTATCGCTAATGCTCTACCAATACCACGACCAGAACCTGTGATTAACGCGATTTTATTATCTAGTTTTAAAGACATAGTTTTCTCTCATTTATCAAAATTTAGTCATAATCAATATAAGCTTGATCTGTTTTTGTAGATGTTTTTG
>JAAGZM010000062.1 GCA_024206355.1 Gammaproteobacteria bacterium
GAAATTTCACCAGCGCCTTTAATTGCAAACCTGTCAGGTCTGGTGGTGGCTTTGTCTGGTTTCCTCAAGTGAACTACTAGATGTATGTGGATATTATGCTCTTTTGCTATTTCCTGTAACTTTGAGACAAACTCTTTTTGTGGCTCATTTTCGCTTTGATTTATCCCACATTTAACCAAACTGTCGATCATTATGTGTTTGATGCCCTTTTCTTTTGCCATGAAATGACACATTCCATACACTGTATTTGCATTAAGTGTTCCGACGTGATTGTAAATATACATATTCAACTTTTCTTTAAATCTATCAAGTATATATTCAGTGGGTTTATCGCCACCACTGGCCTGTTTTAGCATTCTCTTTACTGTTACCACTGGTCGCATTTCAAAAGATGCCATTCCGACGGATGTGAACGTTGATAGGAATATTGCTATCTGCCCCATCACTAAAGATTTACCTGAATTGTTGTACCCTGCCCATATTGTGACCTCACCAGGGCGAAATCGGAATTTATCTGCTGTTTTTTGCCAGGGCATTACATCGCCAATAAATTCTTCACCGCTGGATAGTATATTAAAAGCTTCGTCTGCAAATTCTGAAACGTGTTGCAGTTTTTCTTGATGTTGACTGGCCTCATGTTTATGCAGATAATCAGCCATTA
>JAAGZM010000543.1 GCA_024206355.1 Gammaproteobacteria bacterium
CCAAGTTTTAGCGGTATGATGTGGTCTGAGAATTTTATCAATAATGGTAAGTTTGTCAGTTATGGTATTTATTCTGATTTTGATTTTCAATTAACTGATCAATGGAATGTTTTCTTTGGTGTTCGTCATTCTAGAGATGAAAAAGATTTTTCATGGGAAGTCTCTGAAACTCAGTTTTCTGTAGTGCGACCTGGTGTAGAGAATCTGTTGTTCCAAGCAAGGGCTAATTTGTCGCAATCAAATTCTTGGAGTAAAACTACTGGACGTTTGGGTGCAGGCTATCTGATTAATGATAATCATATGGTTTTCGCTTCCTATGCTACAGGTTATAAGGCAGGAGGTTATGATTCACTTAACTCCCCTCATGATGAATCTACTGGTGAAATTCTAATTGACCAAGCAACTGGTGAAGTCGTTGATGTTTCCTATAAACCTGAGGAATCAGTTAATCTTGAATTTGGTTATAAAGGCAAATTATTCGGCAATGTAAAAACAGTTTTAGCTGTTTTTCATAATATTCTTGATGACAGACAAACCAGTAAAAGCTCAAAACAACCAGAACAAGATTATGCCCTACCCACCATCGTCAATGAAAATATGGTAATTGATGGATTTGAGCTTACCATAGATTGGCAGATTAATGATGAATTCAATGCTGGATTTATTACTGAAGTTCGTAATATTGATGTAGAAATAGATGCTTTTTATAACGATGTCGGTGACTATATTGAAGCTGGCTCATCAGCCAGTGATACCAATTTGTCTTATACATTAATTGCTGACTGGATGCCTGATCTAGATATGAATGGAATTACTGTTTTTCATGTCGATTATGTTTACAGAGAAAACGCGAATGCTTTATTGATAGGCGAAGACGATTGGGTGAACAATATTCCTCATTATTTCGATGATACCAAACTATTAAATATGCGACTTTCCTGGATTGATGAATATGACAACATAGAAATTGGTATCTGGGGTAAAAATTTACTTGATAACCGTTCTGTTGGTGCTCCTGGTGGACGTACAAAGTCGGTACTTGGTACTGGGTATACAAGTGTAAACAAGGGACTTGAAGCTGGCATTGATTTTAAATATTCGTTTTAACCTATGAGATTTGGACGTTTTTTTTAAAGTTTTGAATACAGAAAAGAATCTCATCTTGCTGGATATATATCAACATATGTAGATGCTAGGATTTTAGGATAATCGACTGGTAGAGCTCAGGATCTGTGTCCCCTTCCGTTCCGATAACCAAAACTTTAGACTTGGAATCTAATCTTACTGCTCTACTGTAATTGTCTGACTGAGAAAGCCCAATGATCGAAGCAAGCCCTGCCACAGCAGATTCTCCAGCAACAATTTTAGGGTCACCAAATTGACCGCTTGCAAGTAATCGCATACAAGGGCCAATGGCGGCCTCTTCCAGAGTTATAAAATCATCAGTACCAACTGTTAGGATCTCCCATGCCAATAATGAAACCTCACCGCAAGCAAGTCCTGCCATTAATGTTTCCAGATCACCTTTAACAGCTACAGGTTTTCCTTTTTCAGCACTCTGCTGCAAACAATTCGCAGTTTCAGGCTCTACGATGATAAGTCTTGGTCGTTTGTTCCCCCAATATTGCCAGAAATATGCGCAAACTGCTGATGCTAATCCTCCAACACCACCTTGAAGAAATACATGAGTTGGAATTTCACTCCCTAGTTGCTCGATAATTTCTTTTAACATTACTGTGTAACCTAATGCTACAAATTTGGGTATTTCCATATAACCTTCGTAGCTGGTATCAGAGACAATAATTCTGTTAAATTTTCTAGCTCCTAAAGCAGCTTCTTTTACCGAATCATCGTAGTTACCACTTATCCTGATCACCTCTGCTTCATAGGCTTCCATAGCTTTTTTTCTGCCTTCAGAAACATCCTTATGAATATAGATGATACATTTGCAACCAAACAGTTTAGCTCCCCAAGCTACAGAGCGACCGTGGTTACCATCGGTTGCACAGGTAACGACAATTTTGGAAAGTATATCGGCATAGGAATTATCGATAATTTCATTGATAGATGCTGTTTTACCTGTCTGCTCTTTAATGGCTCTTTTTAGTTGTATAAAAACTGCATAGGCACCACCAAGTGCTTTAAAGCTACCAAGACCAAAACGACTGGCCTCATCTTTATACCAAATTTCTGAATAATTCAGTTCTGCAGCAATACCATCAAGATGGTGCAATGGAGTAACAGCATACTCAGGCCAGTGACTAATTTCCTGATACGTTTGTTCGGTATCAGCAATATCAATAATACTTTTCAAAGCTTCTGGATAATCCTGCTCTTTTCTTGCTTTAGGATTAGCAAAATGACTGAGTCTGATGTTTGTTTTTAGCATTTAACTATTCTCCATGCAGTTTTGATTATGCGATATGTACCAGTGGTGTTGTCAACATATTTAATTAAGACGAAAAAAGGTAACTGCTTGTAACCTCATCCTATATTCTGGATAAGGCCTGCCCAAGGGGCGAAGCGACTGCCTTGGATACCATTGGCGAATGGTTTTGGTTTAATCAACAATATTTTTCATCATCAACGTCATTTAGCTAAAGCCAGTACTTATCGATTACTACGTGAAAATTCATTTGATACATGGACACAAACTAGTTGTACTCAAAGCACTCACTGCGTTCATGGGGCAGGCCCCGTCCAGAATTTGGTGATTGCGGTCAACTCAGAAACAAACATGTTAATATCCTGATTTAAATGTAAAGGTACTTCATTATGATTTGCAGGATTGCCTACAATCTGTAGCAATTTATTTTCACTATCCTCAGGTGCATATTTAAAGTTTTCATAATATCCTTGTTAGGAAATTGCTGATTTGGCTGTATTTCTTGTATCATTTCTTGTATCAAACAAAGGACATTATACTAGTGGACAATTTATTGTGTTTAATGGCATTATAGATTTTTAAGGATAAGCAACAAATTTCTAACAAGGATATTATGAAAACTTATAAACTGCTCAACATTATTATTTCAATTACATCTTTACTATTTCTCAATAACTGTGGTGGAGGTGGAGATAGTATTGAAAATCTTATTTTAGACTATGATACTACAGATGGACCAACTTATACTGCAGGAGTTTACAAAAGTGATGATACTTTTGCAAATATGTGTGCATCACCTCGTTCTGGAGTTGATATTAATGGTGACGCATTTCCGGATCAGACTGGTTCAATATTATATGAAAACCATTGGTTGAGATCATGGAGCAATGATACCTATTTATGGTACG
>JAAGZM010000544.1 GCA_024206355.1 Gammaproteobacteria bacterium
ACCAGTCGTGATTATAATATGGTCCAGGATATAATCCAGATGGTGACCAATACCGTATCTGGATTAAATGATGCCCAAAAAGCAGCAGTCCTGGACGATGTTATCAAAACAGAAGAACACCGTTTGCAGTATGACAAGGATAGTCTTGAAGCTATTAATCAGAATCGCTACGACATGAATCATCGTATCAAATGGATGAATCAAGTAGCACGCGATGTGACCGCGGCTAAGCAGAATCTTTTTCAGCATATTACTGCTATCGCTCAGGCCGCCTTACCTAGCCAGACTTCGGTCTATAATAAATCAGGCCGGCCAACTAGTACGCCATTTGTTCCGATCAAAGTAGATTTTGATTATCATCCGGGTAATTATAAAGATGTTCCGACTGAGGGTGTCGTGACTGAAGAACGTCATTTAGCATCGTCTGAAGAAAACATGATTGACTTTGAAGCCAGCTACACTGAGAGTGCAACAGCTACAACTAGTCAGAGCATATTTAATGTGCTATCACACATGGGGACTATAAATGAAAACTCTCACCACCAACGTTACCTCCGGGAAATCCTGGCAAACATTATCGAAAAGGCACTTAAGCCCGGAGAAGAATTCATTGTTCAAGTCGGAAAGAATGCAGCCCAAAATGTTGGAGACATCACAGGCAATAAAATTCGTATCAACCTCGCGCCAAATCGTCCCCCTATTACCCTCCAACAGTCAGCCGAAGAAATCTATATCCACGAGCTGATTCATGGATTGACTACTTCGGAAATTGAATCAAATTCTGTGCTCAGGAAAAGATTAGATGAACTGTTTACTATTGCTCGAGATAACCTGACACCTTCTGACTTTTTGGAAGAAGATATCATTGAGAACCAGACTTTGGATGATCAACACCAGGCTGCGTTAGCTGCTCAAGCTAGGTACGATTATATCTTTAATAACAAAATCGTCGATCGTACCCAAACCGGAAAGAATCGAATCAAAGGTTCTAATGGCCTGTACGAATTTATTGCGTTTGGATTATCCAATGAGACTCTAGTCAAGAAGCTGCAGCGAATTCCGTACCATCAGAAGAAAGCTGATACTTCGACTCTGTATGAACAATTGGTAGATATCTTCAATCGAGTACTCCAGTTCGTAACTGAAAAATTTCGAGGTACGTTTGACGTCGAGGATAACGTGTACGCACAACTGTACAGACTGACTGAAGATATCGTTGGGATTAATGAAGGTTGGAGATTCCCGGTTATGGGATTTCTGTCTGGCGCCCAGATTTACAAGCAAAATGCTGAAGTATTCATTACTGAAAAGCTTGAGAACACCCGGATTAGTATCAATCGATTGATTGCTGATGACCGAAGTAAGATAGGCCGAGCTGTCTTCCTGCTGAATAATACTCTTAAGGCTGCAAAACATGCAGAGGTTGGACCCTTTATTACCCGCTTTCTAGAGAAACATGTTGAAAATGACGGGTTCATTGCTGGTATGGGTCGAGCGCTTACTGGTGGATCAGATCGCTTCAAGAGCTGGTTGCCCCTATTAAGATACTCTAAAGAGCGTATTGATACTGCTCGAAAGACAGCTAAAGAGGGTATCATAAAATCATTGAAAAATGCCTTTAAAACAGAACCAACTGACATAGAAAAGGCTATGCTCCATGATATAGTGCTTAAGACAGATATCTTGTCATTATTGCCAGATAACCCGTCTAACGATCAAATTTTAGAGGTTTTAAAGCTGGTTGAAAATGAGCAAATGATTGATACACGGATCAAAGCCATACTCAATGGGCTATCTGTGGATCAACCCACCAAGAAGTATTATCACAACCAGTCGAATAATCTAGGATGGTTTATGGCTACCGGTAAAACTGTCCTGAATCACGCTAACCTGAATGCCTTTAATATCGCTCGTAAGGCGTTAACGTCTGAAACCGATAACAAGTTAGCCTCTAGTAAGACTGTGGCCGCTATCGATGAATTAGCGAGCTTGTATGCCCTAAAATATACTTCCCATAATGTGAAGAATGACTTTGTACGCTTTGTTAAACAGGAATTAGCAGGTAATCCTATGGAAAATGGGGTTAAAGCGCTGTTAACATTAGCATCTTCACACAAAAAATACAGTGCTACAGTCCTCTTTCGTGATGAAGATTACAATATTATTAAAGGTTTTGCTAATGAGATC
>JAAGZM010000545.1 GCA_024206355.1 Gammaproteobacteria bacterium
ACTGTTAAAGCCTTGCTATAGTGACTTATTACCTGTAGCACCCACTGAGGCTACTGAGACAGCCATCGTAACCAACATGGTAGATAATTACACTTTGGTCAATAAATGCTATCTCAGACAGCTCAGGTTGATTCAGGAGGTTAACATTTACTTGAAACCCATTGAATAATTTCAACTGCTTTAGGTTAGTATAACCATGCAGGGTGAGGAATTAATTAATGCGATGCAGTTGACACCGAAAGAGGGTCACTTCTTAAAGCAGGTTAAGAAGATGTTAGATGAGCATTTTGCAGGTGTGAACAGGAAGAAAATGTTGGAACTTTACGAAGCAAATAAAGAACCAACAATGAAAGGTAAGCTGAACGTTAAGAAGAAATGAAGCCAGCTTTGATGCACAACAGTTTCCATACTGCTAGGTTAATGCTCTGACCGCGTTCCCAACCGCGCACGGTTGAGCTATCACCGTTCCTGTGGTTAACACCTGCATATTTTGCTAACTCAACTTGAGTCATGCCGAGATAACACCTCATAGTCCTGAAATCATCACCTGTAGGCTTTTTAAAGAGAGGGTGATGTATATCTAAGTGACATCTTTCTTTTTCCATAATTTTAAAAGGGCTATTGCTAGCCCAAACCTCGTTAGTCGCTGATCACTAAATCAGCAATGTCGTTAGCGGTAATATAAGCACTTGCGCCAGTACCTTTAGCGCGGTTTTTAAATGTGCCAATACAATGAGCATTATTTATAACAGTGTAAACATGGTTTACTTTACTACCGTGACCTGCCTTCATCACTACGCCAAAATTGTTATTTGACTTTGAATTATTGAAACGACCTAGTTCAAAGTCATAACCTTTTCTTAGAACATAGAACGCGCCATTATGGTTTCCGACTTTCGCCACATCACCGATTGTTAATTTTTTACCCATGTTGTTTTCCCTGTATTGTTATTATCAAATTCTGAATACAGTTTATACCGTCATTATCTAACGGTCAACATTTATTTACACTTTTTTAAAATCGCCCGATTACTGGTATAAATTCTTGAGTAGTATAACCAGTGACAATTAAAAACCGATGCCAGACATGTTTAGGTACTTTATTAGTTCCGCCAGTATAACCACGGATACTACGTGCATCGGCTAACTGTAACAGTTCAGCTAAGTCTTTATCTGTTAAGTCACATTCCCGCTTGACGATTGTGAAAACAGATTTAACCAGTTCGCTTTCTGGCGGGGTATACTGACCGCACTCTACGGGTGAGGGGAGGTGTCCACAATCATACTTATCAAATTCTTGGTTAAACAATCCAAGATAAGGTAGTTGTAGAGTGCTATATACAATTCGTTGAGCGTTAGCAGCCGCGTCGATAAGTGAGAGTCTTGAGAACTCTTCAGACTTGGGTAAGTTGGCGTTAACATTGTTATCTGTGTCTATAGTCATTAATTTAAGAAAGCTATTTTGTAATTTCATTTTAGTCACCTACTGCTTAAAAAGTGTACTTAAATGATAGGATAGCGTTTCCTAATTGTCCAATATAAACTTGATTTAATTGTTTGGTGGGTTATTATGTGGGTGCATATCGAATGCAAGAGTCCAGTAATCAACAGTTAATGTAATGGCAGTTGGTGAATCGAGAGGGGTCACGAGCTGGACTCACCCTTTCAATTGACGTTTACGCGATGACCTACGCGACACAATTAATTTAATGGTTGTGTATGTGGTTAACACTGACCAGCTTATTAACCAACTGACTAATATTATTACGAAATATTGATAATACACACACCACCTCAACTACCATGTAAACATTAGAAAAGCAAAACAAGCCTTCACGCCTGAAAGAGTGTGTTAGATAGTACGCATTGGGACTAACACAATTAACCCCATCAAGTATAACTGAGAAACACACTATCGCCATCATTGCACACAATCTATAACTAAATGTTAGTTTAATTGCTGATGATAGTAAAACCAAGTAGCAAACACTGTGTAACATGCCTACCAAATAAAGCGTGTGATAGTCGTAATCGTGACTGAATATAAACATTTTGGTTAGCATCCCTGCTAACACAGTCAGACTAATGTAAGTATCTCTGTCTAATTTACTTAGGTAGAGGTGGCTTTTTATCTGGCGTATCAGGTGATAAAGCATTCATATTACTCATAGATAATTCCTTGGTTTAGTAATCGGTGACTAATACTAAACCAAGAAGGTTAATTAAATCAAGGCATTAACTAGCTTTTCAGCTTGTTCGACATAGTGTTCTATGTTTATGTCGTAAGCAGCGCCCACCTCAACAGTGTTCACCAGTGTGACCAGTTTACCCGCTTCGACTTCACTTCTGCGCTCGCCAGTGTGTGTATAATTCCCGTCTTCAGGTCTATAACCCAGCAGTAGAGCATTGTTATACTCATGTTCAGTTGTAACGTCTAGGTTCTTATTGCAGCCATTAAACTTGCGACCTTGCCAGCCAAAGTAAACCATTTTAAGCGTTTTACCCTTTCGCTTAATGGGTTTCATCACTTTAATTAGTTTTTCACCAGCATTAGTTATTAAGTATCGTGAAACGTTCTGAGTATCACCAGTTTTAATATCGCTAGCCACAATATCATTTTGCCACTTTTCGTCAACTAATGTTTCCAATCTAGCTGATTTAGGCGCTTTGACTAAGTAGAAAAAGTCATATAAATCATCGTGATTCTTAATGAATTCACGGACATTAGCGCCATCAAGGATAGCAGCGTTGGCGGCTTTCTTAACCACAAGGGCTGAATGGTTTTTATCCCAGCTAAGCCCTTCATAGTTGTAAGCGCCATTGCGCTTAACATAACCGTTAACACCGACAGCCATGTAATTATTAACGTCACGAACATACATTGATTTATATTGTACGAACTCAAGCGTTAACTTGGTTAATTTTTCCCAACCTGCTGTAATGCGGTTCATCATATCAACGGCAGTTCGTGGGAGCTTAATAGTTAAACCATCCGTGTTAATTTGAATCATTGTTAAATTAGGAATAGTTTCTATTAATTTTTCAGCCAACATACACAATAGTAGCTGACCGTTCACCGTGATAGCCATTGTAAAATTAGGGTCATAAAAACAACTGTATTCAGAATTTGATTTACCATAGACACCGTTAAGTGCTAATTTCATCGCTAAATTCATCGCTGTTTTTTTAGCGTGTTGCTTACGTTGTTGATAAACGTCCTCATACACATCACAAAACTTTTCTGACAAGTGAGCAGGGTAAATACGGTTAGCAATTGACAGGTTTGGGTAGTAACTGGCAACGTCCCAGTCATAAATCACGTAGTCATCGCATTCGTGGAATACTTCACCTTCAACAGAGCCATGTATGCCACCCAAACCAAAGTCAAAACTAAACCCATCGACAACCGCGCTAACGCCTGACAACGCGCCTTTTGTTTCATACACCGTTGTATTCTTCAACTGGTTTAAAACAGCGTTGAACTCGGGTCGCTCGAATTTCACATAATCAAAAATAACATCACCAAGGTTAATTTCTGAGCGATGTGTTTGCAAGGGATTACGTTCCTGAAAACACTGAACACCCGCTTTTTCTAGCTCATTGATGAAATATTTCTCGCCAATTTTGGGATCATTATAGTTGGTACAGTCTTGCCCCATCTTTTCCGACATCGTTTCACGCAGGGTAATAGCGTCCTGAGATTCCTGAAAGAATTGGTAAGTAGCTTTGACATCGTGAATATTGTATTCAAGAATCATGTCAATTTCTTCGTGAGTCAGGTTTTTATCAAAGCTCACAGGTGTTTCTTGAATGTTATCCATTCGCATGACAAACTCTAAAACCTTGAGTGACACACGTTTATTCACATTGTCGAAATGGTGTATTTTGAATAAATCTAACTGTTTTAAATATCGCTGGTCAGCCCATATCATTAATTTAAACTTGTCGTCCCAACTCGTGTTGAATATCTCGTCGTTTTTGGCTCGCATTTGTTGACCAGTATTGACAGCGGGGTTAGCCATAAAATAATGAATCATAATGTAGTCGTAGGCTTCATTATTAAAACCAACTTGGATAACACCCATGTCAGCCCAGTAGAATAACCACTGGCGCAATAAATCAGCGTCATTTCTGCGGTCTGATACTTCAAACACATGCCATTTATTTTCCCACACGTTAAACGCGGTGAAAGTAAAGCAGTTCGGGTATGACTCTATGTCATATATTTGGTAAAACTTATCGCTCATAATTAATCTCTATTTTTTGTCGTAGTTCGTCAGCTTGGCTTTCACCAAGTGTTTGCGCTGTCATCGGGTCAACCCCAAATTGGCGCTTAAATTCCGAGTGTATGACTTCGTGTGTCATTGACTTGGTTAATGCTAACCGTTCACACCACATTTGAATTAGCGGTCTTAGCTTGCGTTGTGATTCCTGTCGTTTGAGGTGTCGCTTCATATTGCCTTTAACCATTAGCGCGTTAGCGTGTTTATTCTCCATGCTGAGCTTTACTTCGGTGACAGGTTTATCAACGTTCTTTCGCTTTTCTAAAATGCTATTTAAGAATTCTGGCGCATACTCAATCAGTTGACCTTCAGCAACCAATAGTTCTTTTTGCTTCGCCTGAGTTTCAGCCTTGGTTTCGACATGACCGCAATCGGGGGCAGGACAAACCAGTGCGCTAGGCTCGCTTGATTCAGGATAATAAACCATAAAGCATTTACTACAAGTCGCCTTGAGAATCGGCTTTTCCGAATCACCGAACTTACCGCGCTTAGGTGGTCGTTCAAGTGACCAAACAGGATCATCATGTGGCATTCCTGACTTACAATGTTCAGCAACATTACCAACATGGTCAATTAGAATTCCGTATAGTTTACCCGCCAGCAATCGCAGCGCTCGCCCAAATTGTTGTTTAAACATACCGTAAGACTTGGTAGCCCTAAGCATAATAACCACTTCAATGCTCGGTACGTCAAAGCCTTCAGAAAATAAATCACAGTTGGTTAAGTTCTTAATTTTACCTGCTTTAAAATCCCTGATAGCTTTTTGACGCTCGGCTGTCGGGGTTTTAGAGCTTAACGCCTTGGTTTTAATACCCGCGTTATTGAATTCGTTGGCTACGTGTTCAGCATGTTCAATAGTTACACAAAACGTGATAGCCTGTTTACCGTTGGCTAACCTGATATAGTGTTCAACCGCGTCACCTGTTATGTCGGGCTTATCCGTTTCAGCCAGTAATTGTTTTTGGTTATAATCACTCTTGTTAACCTTGATGTTCGACATATTGATTTTACAAGGTGGTGTATAAACTCGGTAAGGGCTGAGGTTGCCCGACTCAATCAATTGTTGCATGTTTAAACCAACAATCATCGAATCAAACACGCCATCATTGTCATCACCGCTACCTAAACCTTTCCCGTCAGCTCTGAGCGGTGTGGCTGTAACGCCTAAACCTTTGGCGTGAATTAACGGTTCTACCGCTTTATGCCAAATGCTTTCACGGGTTAGGTGGTGAGTTTCATCAAGCAACCATAAACCAATGTGAGGTATTAGCTGAGCTGTTTGTCGCCTAACCCATGTTTGCACACTGGCAACGATAACGGGGGCTGTCATGTCAACGTATGAGCGTCCTAATTCCCGCACATGACTGTTAGAAATCTCGCGCTCAGTTGGTTTGCTGCACATGAGCTGGTGACGCACACCCACTTGTGCCATAGCCAGTGATATTTGATTTAGCAAAACGTCACGGTGAGCAAATACAACAACCATTTTACCTGTTGATTCAGCAAACCGTTTGGCTTTAAATGCTTTTACAATAGTCTTACCTGCGCCCGTTGGCAAAACCACAATGACGTTTTTATTACCTTGGCTGAACTCGTAATCAACCTTGGTTAAAACGTCCTCTTGGTATCCCCTTGGGGCTGTTATTTGTCCCATTTACCACCTCTTATAAAAATAAAACGCGCTGTTTGCTGAGTAGGCATAGGTCAACCACAACAGCCGTTAGCCCAACACACTGAACAAACCAGTTAACGTCTAGCAATATACAGAACCCCAGCGCAATGAGCGCTCTAACCATCACCCACGCGATGTATGTTCGGGAGCGCTTGGCGCGTTCGTTAATGGTTACTTTATTGATTATATTGTTATCAGCCGACATATTTTCTTCAACTATAACCATGCCTACATATATTAAAACTACTATTTCTGAGACTAACATAATATTACACCTCTTTATTTAGTCGTTGTTTGCATACTGAACGCGACTAGCCGCGTCAATCATCTTGCCATACGTCATTACAATCATTCCACCCCCTAGCGCTAAGAATAAAACACCTAATAAAAATCGGTCTTTAAAAATAAATATTAACCCTAGCACTATCAAAACCATCGCAGTTATTATTAACATACTTGTTATTTTCCCTTTTTTAATTCTTCAATCACTAATCATAACTTTAAATCCACATAAAGCAGTCACTACAGACAGAATTAACAATGTATATCCAAACTTAGATTTATGAGTGTATTCAATGTAAAAAACTCCAGTAAAAGTTAATAGTAAGGTTGTAGTAAAAAACATCATTATTAATATTATCCCAATCGTTTGTTATTGTTATTATTCGACGGGATTGAATATACATGCGCTAAAAATTATTTGCAAATGTTTTTTAGCGCGATTTCCCAAATAGTACAACAGGACAATTAGTCCACTGGTCGAACCACACCCTATCACCCACATTGTCAGGAATCATTAAAAAGTCTTGCCAGCTCGACGGTAGCACTATCATGTCACCACGGTCATAATCAGCACCGAGATTGCTAAATAATCTTTTACGTTGGTTTAAATCTGCCTCTATTGCTTTAACTATTGCATCTAAGTACATAAGTAGTCCTTTCATGTTATTTAATTATTTTATTATAAAACGCTAAAAAACATTTGCAAATAATTTTTAGCGCGTGTATATTCAATCTCGTCAACAACAAAGCAAATAGGAAACAGAGAAATGAATACAAATAAATTATTAGCACAAGCTTTTTTAGCAATCTCGGATGGTTACGCTAACGCGGCTGACATAATGGCGAATGACTTTAATGAAGAAAATGTTGAGAAAGTTTTAACCACTATTGCTGAAAGTGATGAACCTCTGAAGCTCGACGCGACTGTTGCTATTTTAGACACCGAGTTAGACATTGATAGCGTGTCAGGTGTAGAGCCAGACCAAGTTATTTTAACTGATAGTGCTGATGTAGAGTGGGATGAACGCATTCATGCAGGTACTAAAACAACCAAGGCTGATGGCACTTGGAAGCGTCGAAAAGGCGTTACAGATGAACTGGTTAAACAAGTTCTAGCTGAGAAAGCGCCTATTGCTGAAGCCGAACCAGAGGCATCAGCCGACGACAGCGCAGGTACACCACCGCCACCACCTTCATTGGTGATGGACGACAGCGCACCTACACCACCAGCGCCACCATCACTAGAAGATAAAGAAACACCAGAACGCACCCGCGCTATCACGGCTAACGCTTATCTTGTTAACACACTTACGTTATCATTTGATGATGTGAAAGACGTTATTGAAGATAAGTTCGGTCATCGCGGCTTTGACAAGTTATTACCTAGTCAGCATGGTGCTTGTGCTGACCTGTTGGAACATATTCAATCAGGCTATCAACTGAGCATTAAGCAAGTGAATGACATGAGACAGTGGGCTGCTAAGGGCAATTGTGTTGATCACTTTGAATCAGGCATCAAACCGTTGTTTGAAAAATATGGCGCTGACTATCCTAGCGGGTTGGTTAAACCAATGGATTTAGATGACTATATGACGCACATTCAAGCTCGTCACGACCAGTGGGCTAAATGGGCTGAAGACAACAAGGTGACACTGTAATGTCAGCCTCAGTGGGTGGTTTTAAATACGGTTTTAGCAGTGCTGACCGCTATATTAAATGCCATGCTAGTCCACGCCTGTCAGTTGGTGCGGTGGTTAACCGTACTGACAAAAAGGACGAGGGTAAGGCAGTTCACGCGGTTGCTGAGCAATGTTTAAACATGGGTTTTGACCCTGCTGACTTCATTGGTCGTGAACTCTTTGATGTTAAGATTACGGATGACATGACTGACAGCGCTGAACTTTATGTTAACTATGTTCGTCAGCAATCAGGTGTTAAGCATTATGAGCTTGAACTAGGTATAACCAGCCTTAGTCAAACGCTTCTACGTGGTACGGCTGACTGTGTAATCATTGATGGCGATTTACTACACATTATTGATTTTAAAAATGGTCGGTCAGAGGTTGATGTTCGTGGTAACTGGCAGTTAATTGGTTATGCTATCGCGGCTCTTGATACGTTGAATTTACATAAAGTAATTAAGCGAGTTAAGTTAACAATTGTTCAACCTAATTACGACCACGCTGACGGGGTTATTCGCTCTGATGAAA
>JAAGZM010000546.1 GCA_024206355.1 Gammaproteobacteria bacterium
ATGACTTACCTGATGTTGGACAAAGCTATCAAATAGCACTGCCTCAGCGTGAAGTTATACCGGAAAATGCGATATATCGTAAGTATAGTGCTGGTAGTTGGTTGACTTTTGAAGAGGATGACTTTAACTCTATTCATAGTGCAGCGGGTGACAGAGGTTTCTGTCCGCCTCCTGGAGATGACTTGTGGGAAGAAGGTTTAATCGCTGGTTACTGGTGTGTGCAACTCACCATTAAGGATGGTGGTCCTAATGATGCAGATTACACAGAAAATGGAACCATTGTTGATCCTGGTGGAATTGCTGTAGAAGTGAGTGACAATCAGTCACCGGTTGCAGAAGATGGTATTATTGAAATAGATCAAAATTCAACAGTCACTATATCAGTGGTTATTTATGATGCTGATGGTGATGACATTGAAATAGTCTCAGCAATAGCAAACTTTGGCAGTGTTGTAATTGAAACAGATGGAACTCTTACCTACACCCCAATAGATGATCATATTGGTTTTGATACGATTATTTATAGTGTTAGTGATGGTAACAATGGTGTCGATAGTGCCATTATCAATGTGACAATCGTTGCTGTTGAGCAGTATGAAAATGTTGTTACAGTGACTCATTCAAAGAGTGGTGGCAGTGGTTCAGTTGAGTTGTTGACGCTGATACTGCTGCCGTTACGGTTGCCCCAATGACAGAGAGAAAGACATTCTCTGCTATTGAATTTCAAAGGGCATGGAAAAG
>JAAGZM010000547.1 GCA_024206355.1 Gammaproteobacteria bacterium
AATAATAAAAACGTATAATACCTTAAACCTGACAGTCGGGACGACAAGAAAGTCCACAGCAATCATATCCTTCATATGGTTTTTGATGAAGGTTCGCCAAGTCTGGGATGGTGGTGTCCTAGTACGTCGCCCTATCAGTCCTGATACAGTACGCTCAGATATTTCTATTCCAAGTTTGAGTAACTCTCCATGGATCCTTGGAGCACCCCAGAGCAGATTAGTGTTTGCCATTTTAATTACAAGCTTCTTTATCTCAGGATCTATCGATGGCCTACCTTGCTTGCCACGTTGAGATTTTCTCCACCAATATGTATTAAATGATTTTTTATGCCAACGAACAACAGTCTCTGGTTGAACAATTTTAATGGCATTTCTCCAACCTGACCAGATATGAGACAATAATACCCAGAATAGTCGATCACGATCCCTCAATACTGGATGTCTTTGTCTCATGTTGAGTACAGCTAGTTGATGACGAAGAGCAATATTCTCAGCAGTTAAATTAGCAACAACATTAAGTCTTTGAAAGAACCAATTGCAGCAGTTTTTGATAAATATATGCATCAAATAAGACTATATGATCAGGAAAAAAA
>JAAGZM010000548.1 GCA_024206355.1 Gammaproteobacteria bacterium
TTATTTGATGCTCACCCGCTTTAAGTCGAAGTTCCTTTTCAAAGATATTTTCATTCACTTGCCAGTTGTCAATAAAAACAATTTTAACTGGATACAGATGATGCTCAGTATCGATAGGCGACACATGTAATCGTCCATGCTTTTCATCTTTCGTAACCAATGGGCTTTCTATAACTTCCAACTCAATTAAATCCGATTCAGGAATTGGCTCAACTACTACAGTCTTTTCTTCTATTAATTCAGTCTCTAACTGCTCAGCAGCGGTTAGATTGATTGAGTTAAATAGTATTAAAAATAGACAGGAAAAGACAAATTTGCTTCTTAGCATTCATTACTCCATTAATTGAATGTGAAGCATACCTCAAAAAGCCTAAAAAACAGAAGAAATAATTTCATTTCATCGATATAAAACTGTTCTTTAATAAATGATTCTGCGATAATCCATCGCATACGCATGCGCACCTTATTGAAAGTGCAAAACTCACAAAAAGGTATAGGAAAAATGTCTTTAACATCAATGAGTTCCGTAAACAATCATCATATGGATCTCAATTCAACTGAATTAGTTGAACACGCCCTGCAAAGGAATGAAGGTCGACTCGCCAGTAACGGTGCTTTTACAGTAGAAACAGGTACTCGAACAGGACGCTCTCCCCTTGATAGATTTATCGTCAAAGAGTCATCTACTGAAACTGATGTTGATTGGGGACCGATTAACCGTCCTTTTGAAGAGGACAAGTTTAATAAGCTTTGGTCTAAAGTAGAAGACTATTTGTTTTCACAAGAAAGTCACTATGTTGCAAACCTTCATGTGGGTTCAGATCCTAAACATTATTTACCACTCAAAGTAAGTACTGAAACGGCCTGGCAAAATTTATTTGCCCGTAACCTCTTTATTCGTCCAGAGACATTTAATCCGTCTAATAAAAGCCAATGGCAGATAATCAATGCTGCTGGGTTTAAATGTGTTCCAGATGTTGACGGTACTCAATCAGATGGCTGTGTCATTATTAACTTTGCCCAACGCAAAATATTAATCGCTGGTATGAGATATGCCGGTGAAATGAAAAAAGCGATGTTCTCTGTTCAAAACTTCTTATTACCAGCTAAAGATGTGTTACCTATGCACTGTGCTGCTAATGCAAGTGACGAAGGTGATGTCTGTTTATTTTTCGGACTCAGCGGAACAGGTAAAACTACCCTATCAGCTGATCCTGAACGATTTCTAATTGGTGATGATGAACATGGTTGGGGTAAAGGCACTGTTTTCAACATTGAAGGTGGATGCTATGCAAAATGCATAAATCTAAGCCAGAAAAATGAACCAGTGATCTGGGATGCTATTCGCCATGGAGCAATCCTAGAAAATGTTGTTCTCTCTGAAGATCATGCTGTGCCTGACTATAATGATGTAAGTTTAACTAAAAATTCTCGCGCAGCTTATCCTCTTGATCATATTGAATTACGAGTTCCTGAAAATCTTGGCAAAGAACCTAGTACAATTATATTTTTGACCTGTGATTTAACAGGTGTACTCCCTCCGGTATCCATATTAAACCGTGAAGCTGCCGCCTATCACTTTTTAAGTGGTTACACGGCATTAGTAGGTTCCACTGAAATGGGGTCAGGCTCTGAAATTAAATCAACGTTCTCTACATGCTTTGGTGCTCCATTTTTCCCACGCCCTGCAGCTGAGTATGCTAACTTATTGATGAAGAGAATGGATGAGTCTGGTACTCAAGTTTACCTACTTAACACTGGCTGGACTGGTGGGGCTCATGGGCAGGGTGGCAAACGTTTTAATATACCAACTACAAGAATGTTTATCCGAGCAGTACAAGAAGGAGCATTACGAAATAGTGAAACGGTTCATCTTAAAGGCTTGAATCTGGATGTTCCTGTCGATGTTCCCGGCATTGACACAGCAATATTACAGCCTAGAAAAACTTGGGCCGATGCAGAAGCTTATGATATAGAAATGGCTCAACTTTGTAAGCAGTTTGTAGATAACTTCAAAAAATTCGATGTTGATGAAAAGATAGTAGCTGCAGGGCCTCAACTTTCATAACGTATCCAATATCACAAAAAAAACAAACAAATGGGGTCAGAGCCAACTGACCCTATGCATTAGAAATATCGAGCGATCTCAAGCATAATAAAAGAGTCATTTCGTACCGCATGAAAAGGACTTAAACTAGGTTTTAGCTCATCAATATTGCTCAGTATTCTTGCTTCTATTGAAATCTTCCAGCTATCTCCTAATCTTCTGCTAGCTTCTATATTCCAAAATGTATTGTGTACTTTTTCATTAACAGACATTCCAACTAATAATTCAGTCGACTGTTCATCGTTCATTGCAAATCGTGCTCCGAGAACCAGCAAGTCGAATTTGTTAGAGCCCATTATATCGACTTTTCTATCATCGAATTGATATTCAACGATTACGCCTACGTCAATCCCTGACTCAGCAACATCATAAAAACTATATTCAAAACCACCTATCGCGGCAGTATATCTATCATAATCAAAACCATTATTACTAATAACCTCTAGCTTCCATAACCAATTATCTAAAGTCGCCTGTATATCCAAACTAGATTGATCGATAATTTGGTACAGTGGTTGAAGGACTAATCCACTTGCAGCATTAGTAGGAACAAAAATTGGCTCTCGACTTGTACCACTAAAATGAGCAACACCCACGTCCCAGTCACCCATTGTATGAGACCAGCGAATTGCTGCATCAATGTGCTTATCTTCGTCCTCTGAACTATAGAGACTGTTTTCGGTATCAATAGGAATTGGAACACGGAATCGTCCATCAACACCAGCAAAGGTTCTTTCACGAAACAATGGCAATATAAAAAAGTCGACCACACCCCAGTCTCGAATAAAAGTCATATTAAGCATAGGTTGCCCAAGCTTATCTTCTCCGTCTATATTTTCGACACTATCAGTTTGATTAATTATATCAACGAGATGACTAGATTCAGCTACTCCCCAAAAGACCTTAGATACACCAACTTTTAACTCCCAATTATCACCATAAGTTAACCAGCTTAACTCACGTAAGTCTATATGACTTCTTTCATCATCCATAGAGTCTTCACGGATCAACGCCTGAAATGTCATAGAAGAATCGTTATCAAAACTATGGATATATTCAGGCTCAAAACGCAAAGAATATTGTTCAGATCCTTGCCCAAAATCGCCTTCTTCTTTAAAAAAACGACTCTCAAGTGAAATATTACCTCGCCATTCTCCAGCTAAGAGATTCTGAAAAGCAAATACTAAAAGCAGCAAAACAGCAAATGACTGAATAAATTTAGACATTATAATTCTCGACGATTATTTGATTCGCTTTAAACTATTTTTAGAAAAAGAACTATCCTTATAACCATTGTCATATTGGATGTTATCCCAGATTAAATCAGTACTTTTACCGCTCTGGTGATTTTTCATTTCCATTAAGAGTGGTCGCCAGAACTTATCTTTATATAGCTTATAGTTACTGCTGATCAACGTTTTTAACAATGTCTTTTTACGATCATAAAAATCTATCTTTATCGGATAATATTCAGCTTTATTCATCCAAATTATCTGTTTCGTGTATCCAGACTTTCTATCAGTAGGTATGCGCTGAAGAACAAAGCATTCCACACCATCAAGAATTTCATCTTTCAAGTAAGTCCATGTATATTTATCAACTTCTTGAGAGCCGATATCTTCAAAAGCAAATTCACTACCCATAAACGGGCCGGACTTATTGCTTGAAGACATACGTTTAACTCGTTTAAGTGCAGGAAGATAAAGCCATTGATCATCATTCTTAGTTTTATGACTAAAGGTAAGTAAAGTAGTTCCTTTTACGTCAGCAGGAGTATCAAAAATGGTTAATGATTTATCTCCATCATTTTCAACTTCCATAGAGCGTACACGTAATTCTCGAGAGCTAGACTCACCATGTCGATTCTTTAAAATCATTTTCATTGTCGATGATGAATCAATAAAGCCATTGGAACGACTATCCGCTTCATTGGCAATTTCAAGTCCTTTTACAGGATCACCTTCAGCCAAAGCAACATTGCTAAGCCCTAATAATAATATTAATAAAATTAATGAAGTACGCATTTAACTTTCCTTTTGAATTCCAGTAATAAGTTCAGCTGTATCTGAAGTTTCACAGCTTTTACAAAATCGTTTTGAAGATTTTTTGTCGACCATAATGAGAAGACCCGGTAAAAATAAGAAATCAACAATCAAAGCCATAGCAATTGTGATACTTGTTAATAATCCATTGTCAGCATTCATCACAAATGTTGAAAATATAAGAACAGAAAAGCCAAGTACAAGGATAATAGTGGTTTCACTGAGAGCTACGCCAACGGTTTCAAATGAATAACGCACAGCTGCTTTAGCATCCATACCCTGCTCTCTGCGTGCGCGTAAATATTTTGATAAGAAATGAACTGTATCATCAACAACAATACCTAAGGTCATACCAATGATAACCGATTGTCCCATTCCTACACGTGCACTTACCAATGCCCAAATACCAAACCCCATTGCGGCAGGAGCAAGGTTAGGTATCAGGCTCACAAAACCATACTTAGCAGAACGAAGTGCAACCATTAAAATAATTGAAATCAGAAATAATGCAATGGTCGTTCCACCTAACATACTGGTGACATTAGACATACCAAGATGGGCAAAAATGATATCTGATCCAGTCCCTTCATTGTGCATATACTCAGGAGTATTTTCTTTAAGCCAAGCTGTTGCTTTTTGCTCAAAAGTCAACATTTCCTTGGTAGATAGCTGATGTAATGTAACAACCATTCGCATGGCAGACTTATCAACATTGATTTGGTTATTAAGATCAAGCCCCTGTGGCAGCGATAACTCATATAATAAATTGTACTGAGCAGCCAATTCTCGATTTTTAGGTAAACGATAATACTCTGGATTATCCTGATTAAGATTTTGGTTAAGTTTCTTCAAAACCGTTGTATAGATATTCACATGATATGTTTCTGGTTGCAACTCAAACCAATCAGCGAATTTTTCAACATTAACAAGATATTCAGGATCATTTATTCCATTAGCTTCACCGCTGCCCAAAGAATATTGTAGTGTATTAACCCCTGTTAGATTCTCTCTTGTATATTCTAGATTTTGCCTAGCTTCCATAGACTCATCAAAATACTCAATCCAAACATCATTAAGTTCATTTAGAGGAATTAATGAAACTAAGACTAAAATAACTACAGCACTGGCATTAAATAATCGACGGTTATGTTTAATAACCCAATCAGCAAAAATCAGCATTAAACGACTTTCAGTCGACACACCATCTTTAACCTTAATAGGTAAGATTAAAAGAAGCACAGGTAATAAGGTAAGTGATAAAACAAAAGCCACTGTAACACCAATAGCAACAACATTACCCAAGTCACGAAATGGAGGGCCCTCAGCAAAGTTAAGACTCAGAAATCCAATCACAGTAGTCAAACTAGTCAACAATACTGGCTGTAAATTAATACGTAAACTCTCTACAATAGCCTTACGTTTTTCTTGCCCTATTCCAAGCTGATAAAAGAAAGTCGTCGTCACGTGTAAACAATCAGCAACCGCCAGGGTCATAATCATAATTCCTGAATTTAATACAGGAGGAGTACCAGGAATACCGAGCCAACCAATCATGCCAAAAGCAAATGAAATAGAACTAATGATCACAATTAACGTTGCTATCATGGCATTCAAATTATGATAAAACACCCAAAGACCGACAATAATCACTAAAAATGTAATCGGGAAAAGAGTCGTTAAATCGGAGCGCGAAGCCTCAGCAAAGGCATTATTCATAGACTGATTACCGGATAAACGGATCTCTATATTCGGATATTTCGATTCAAGCTCCTTCTCTAAAGCTCTAGCCGCAGCAATTAAACTGGGTAACTCTTTAGCCTGATCAATTCCAGGCATATTAATTGTCGCCGCAACAGCTGTAACATCGCCTTTTTCAGAAATAAGTCGCTTAACCAACAGAGGTTCATTAAGAGCAACCCGCCGAATATCAGCAAGTTGAGAGGCCAAACCATCACCCGCTTCTAAATCTTCATACATAACCAAATCTTCAACTAGCAAATCATCTTCGTCCACTTCCGTATACTGATAATTACTAATTGAATCGGTTCGTATGACAAAAGGTAACTGCCAAACTTTATCCGTAGTTTCCAAAACAGCTTCAAGAGTATTTTGAGTAAAAATATCACCATCTTTAGGCGAAATTAATAGCATCAAAGCATCTACTTTTGTATAAATCTTTTCAAGCTCATCAAACTTAAGAAGATAAGGATTATCTTCAGCAAAAAAGATACGATAATCAGTCGCCAACTTAATATCTTTAGCACCAGACCCAACAGCGAAACTTATTCCCAACATTAAAATAGCAATAAGATATTTCCATTTAAGTACCTGATCAAAAAATGAAACACTCATCGTGTTTGCTCCTGTTTCATATCAGCAGAAGGCAAATGTTCATTAATAATTACCTTAAACTTTTCTGAAAACTCACTGATAAATTCCATACGTTTCTCTGTTAAATTGTATTTTTTCCAACCCACACCATCGAGATATAGATCACTATTAATTCGTAATAAAGCTTTAGGAATACCCAGCTCAAAGGTACTAGAACAGCCATTAGAACCCGTTAACATATAGATACCATGCGCCATAGCCCAACAGCCAATAGCGACATCCTCAGCCTTAGTTTTAGTATTTAATTTCAACTGACCATTAGTAATTGCCTGGTTAACAATTTTTACTACTACCCTAAAGGTTTGCATATCAATTACACCAGACTGACTACTCAACTCATCAGAAACTTTTGTACAAAAGGGCTGCGAACCTGAAAGATTCTTAATTTGCACATCGTCCTGACACATTTCCTGAATCATAATAAATGCTTCCTGAATCAACAACATCTGCAAACGAGGGGTTAATTGCGACTGCTTACCCACACAACTAATCAGTTTATGTACCAAAGTACAAAATTGAATACAAAGCGTAGTAATAATGCACTCCTTACAATTAAAGTGCTGATAAATAGTCCCCTTCGAATACTCCATCTCCTTTGCTATCATATCCATAGTCACCGAATGGTATCCATGTTCAATAAACAACTGCCGGGACTTATCCAAGATCAATTTATGCCGCTGATTAATTTCTCTTTGCTTACGTGATATCACAATGAAATCCAATTGTTAACAAAATGCCATTTATTGACGATTCGTCAAATTATGACGATAAGACATTTTATTGTCAATACTTTTGTTATATAGATTTTGCTATTAGGAAGAAAGTTCGTTTAATGCCAATATTATTGCTATTATGGGAAATATACTCTTTCAACCTAGAATCCTCAGTTGGACGCGTTTGAGTGTGTGTTTTTTAGGCTTAGTGGCGCCGACTAAAAAGCCGTTCATAGTCATTCTATGTAAGGCTTTTGCCGTCAAGTCAATAAGTCTAAAAAACGTGCAATCAAA
>JAAGZM010000549.1 GCA_024206355.1 Gammaproteobacteria bacterium
CGCACGGAGGGGGCAGTCGAGCCGCGTCCTCGGCGCTGAAAACCGTCGTCACCGAATCAAGGGCCAAGCGTGCCTTCGACCTGGCAGTCTCGCGAATTCGTCGCCCCCTTTCGCATAGTGTTCGACTGTTATTCAAATCAGTGACACGATTATCGAATGAATGGATGAAAACGAAGACTAGAAGTGGGCGATAACCGTTCAATGGCTTTGCCATTCGGGCCCTTTTGGCCCCATATGGGGTTAACCTGACTTGTATTTTCATCGAATCGGGGAATGCAAGCTTGCGAACGACGACTCTCGGTCAGACTGCAGCGTCTCCGTGTCTCGGGACACAGGACATGCGTATATCGCCGTCGGATCGCGGCTATACATTGCGAAGACGCGCGATCTGGAGTCGTGGCTGACGAAAATCGACGACAGCGACTCGGTTCCGTCGTTGCCGACGCTCTTTGAGGAGCAGGGAGGTGCGTTGCAGGTCTCGTGGGCGGCACCTGGGATCATCACAAGCCTGTCGTTGACTCAGGATGGAAGCCTTGTGGCTTCGGCCGCCGGTGGACGCGTCCACGTCTTTCGAACGACGGACCTTGCGTGCGTTTGGGAGAGCTCCGGGGGCGATCAGGACGCGACGATCGTGGGATTCTCGGGCAGGCATTTGGCCATCCTAGATGCTACAGGCCGACTGAGCCTGGTACACCTCGATGGGTCTGGCAGGGATGGGGTGCGGCAGCGGGCCTCTGAAGTGTGCAGGGCAGGTGTGTCGTCCTTCGCGTTCAGCCCACCGTCGCGGGGTAAGTTGGCGTTTGGCGTCGATGATGAAGTGCGTTTCTATGACCTGTCGTCGGGATTGGTCGAGCGCAGCGTTAAGCTGACGTGCGACGATGTCATGCGCGATGACAAACTGGCAATGCGGGTGGACGGCCTGGTTTGGACCAAGGAACGCGCCATCATGGCGTCCTCGGAGATCGCCCCAGATGGGGATCGTC
>JAAGZM010000550.1 GCA_024206355.1 Gammaproteobacteria bacterium
CAATAAAAATTGCAGCCTCATAGAAGCGAGACCTGCTAGCGGAAGAACACATCAAATTAGAGTGCACTGTGCATCAAATGGACATCCTATTTGTGGTGATAGACGATATGATGTTGATAATGATGCGCCATTTGATGACCGATTATACCTTCATGCACAGGCTATACAATTTAGAGAATTTGAAGATGGAAAACTTCTCACAATATCTGCAGAACCAGATAAAATTTGGATTAATCGTCTTAAAAAATTCTAATACACTAAGTTTATAAATTTTGATATCTACGATTTATTATTTTTTAAATCCAAAGTTGTTTAATTAAATCACCAAACCTATTAATAATATTATAAAATCACTAATATTTTCTTGAACTTAGCTTATTTTTGTCTAAGATAAAGCTATAAATATAATATTTCTGAGAGCATCGGATTATTTATATTTACATAAATAATATCTAATGTAAATTAAGTAGATAACTAAGATTGTGGACATATTTAAAAGTATAAAATTCTTTACTTTTAAGTAGAGAGCGTGCAATGAAAGTTAATAAACTTGTTGCTAATAACGATGTTACATGAATTTTCACTGATAATTTAGTACAGGAAAATAACAATGACACAAACAAATTTATTATCATCTGCTAGCGTGAATATGTTTAATAAGCTGAAAGTTGGACAAAAGCTTGCTGTTGGCTATGGGGCAGTGCTTCTCATTCTGATTGCACTAGTAGCTTTTATTGAATACAAACTGGTGGGACAGGAAGAACTACAAAACAGTATTGTAGAACTTCGTGTACCCACTAATATTGCCGGTCATGATCTGGTCAATGGAGTTAACTACTCTTTGGCGGCATTGCGTGGCTATATGATTCTCGGTAAAGAGCGATTCAAACAACAGCGACAAGATGCATGGAAAGATATTGACAAGAATCTCGATATTATGACTGAGATGTCAAAGAGTTGGACAGTGCCGAAAAATGTTGAGAAGTTGCAAGAACTGAAAATTGTTTTCAGAGAATTCAGGAAAGCTCAACAACAGATTGAAAATATTAGTCATTCTGAAGATGAACAGCCTGCTATGAAAATACTACTCAACGAGGCTGCTCCTAAGGCACAAAAGGTTATCATGTCCATTACAGACATAATTAACGAGGAGAAAAAACAAGACGCAACATCGGCCAGGAAGGCTCTGCTAGTAACGTTTGCCGATTCCCGTGGTTCCTTCGCCATGGGTTTAGCCTCTATCCGTGCATTTCTTATTAGTGGTGAACCAAAATGGGTTGATGATTTTAATCAGCGATGGGAAGTGAATACTGCTCGACTCGAAACCATCAAAAAGAACAGCCAAATTTTAACCAGCACACAGCAGGAACATCTAAATATCTACATCAGTAACCGGGAAGCTTTTGCCCCATTGCCTCAGAAAATGTTCGACATTCGTGGATCCAATAAATGGAATATGGCCAACTTCTTACTGGGAACTGAAGCGGCACCGAGAGCAGGTAAGATCCTCAAACATCTAGCCGAAATGGTGGCAAGTCAAAATCAATTAGTCGCTGATGATGTTAGCAGTTTGAAAGAAGAAAGTTCTTTTGTTAAAACTATTTCAATTGTTGCCACCCTGATAGCGTTAGTTATAGGGAGTTTTATCGGTTGGTATATTTCAAAAACTATTGTCGGCTCATTAACTGAAGCTATGGCTGCTTCAGAACGTATTGCTGGGGGTGATCTCTCTATTCCTATTGAGTCGAACTCTCAGGATGAGACAGGACAACTATTGAGAACTATGAGTCAGTTGCAAGAGAAACTGACTCAGGTAATTGAAATAGATATACAATCAATTGTTGATACAGCAAAGTCCGGTGACTTAAGCCAACGAATTAATCTGGATAATAAAGATGGTTTCTATGAAAAGCTCAGCAGTGGCATCAACGAACTAGTTGATGTTAATGAATCAGTTATTGATGATACGGTTCGAATGTTCGAAGCAATGGCCAATGGAGATTTGAGCCAGACAATTGAAACAGAATATCAAGGAGCTTTCGATAAACTCAAACAGGATGCCAACCGAACGGTAGCAAAATTAACTCAAGTTATTGAAGGAGATATCCAGGAGCTTGTCAATCATGCAAGAAAGGGTAATCTTAGCCCACGGATTTCGCTAGATGATAAAGAAGGATTCTTCGATAACCTCAGTCAAGGTGTCAACGATTTGGTTGAAGTGAGTGAACGTGTAGTTGAAGATACTATGCGGATGTTTGGAGCACTGGCTGAAGGTGATTTAACTAAAAGCATTGATAGTGACTATCAAGGCAGTTTTATGCAGTTAAAAAATGATGCCAATAGAACGGTTAACAAGTTAACTGAAATCATCACTGAAATTAGAGGTTCAGCGTCATCTGTTGCAACTGGTGCAAAGGAAATTAGCGGTAGTAACTTAGATTTAAGTCAGCGAACTGAAGAACAAGCAAGTTCTCTTGAGGAAACTGCAGCCAGTATGGAAGAAATGACCTCATCGGTCAGAAATAGTGCAGATAATGCTAAAAATGCTTCAGATCTTGCGTCAGATGCTCAAGTAAAAGCAGAGTCAGGCGGAGAAGTTGTTGCAAGAGCTGTTGGGGCAATGGAAGAAATAAATGATTCTAGTAATAAAATTTCCGACATCATTGGTGTTATTGATGAAATTGCTTTCCAAACAAACTTGTTAGCGTTAAATGCTGCTGTTGAAGCAGCAAGAGCTGGAGAACAAGGTCGCGGTTTTGCAGTAGTCGCAGCCGAAGTGAGAAATTTAGCCCAACGATCAGCTGGCGCAGCTAAGGAAATTAAAGAGCTGATTCGTGACAGTGTTGGCAAAGTAGAAGATGGAAGCAAGTTAGTCAATGAATCAGGAAATACCTTAAGTGAAATTGTCCAGGCTGTTCAGCAGGTTAGCGTTATCATTAATGATATTAGCTCTTCTGCCCAAGAACAATCAAACGGTATTGATCAAGTAAACACTGCAGTTTCACAAATGGATGAAACTACTCAGCAAAATGCTGGACTAGTTGAGGAAGCCTCCGCTGCATCAGAAAATATGGCTGAACAAGCCGGGCTAATGAATGAATTAATGGATTTTTTTACTACTGATGAACGTAGAGTGGAGACTGTTGTTCATAGCCCTGTTGAAGCGGTGGGACAAGACTCTAAGGTTAATACCTCAAATTCGACAAAAATAATTGAAGAAGATAGTGAAGATGGTTGGGAAGAATTTTAAGTAAGCGGGTTTAACTAGGAGCAATCAGTTGCAAAATTTAACACTAGCAAAAAAATTAATGGTCATGTTGTTATTACCAGTAATGGTATTGCTCGGATATGCCTTAACCAAGGCATATACAGCATTTTCTTTGAGACAAGATACTAGCCAACTTCAGGAATTAAGCCAGTTGACAGTCCATGCAAGTAATTTTGTACATAATACTCAGTCTGAAAGAGGAGCAACCGCCATTTATCTAAGCAGTAAAGGTACTAAGTATGCTTCAGAGTTAAAAGCACAGCGTCTAAAAACAGATGAAAAAAGAACGGTTTTATTAACATTTCTGAAAGAGTTTGATGTTGAAGATATCAGTTCAGATCTTGATTCAAACCTCCAAAAAGCAATAGCAACTGTAAACAAATTAGACTCATCTAGAAGTGCAATTGATAGTTTAGAGATGAGTTTAAGCGATGCTCTAAAATATTACTCAGGAAACAATACAGCTTGGTTGGGGATCGCATCAATGATGTCGACTATATCAACAAATGCTGAATTAGCTGTTATGTCTACCGCTTATGTAAATTATCTTCAAAATAAGGAAAGAGCAGGTATAGAACGTGCCGTTTTAGCGGGAACTTTTACTCGTGATAGTTTCGGTACTTCATTTAATAAATTCTTATCTCTGGTGTCTGCGCAGGAAAACTATACCAATGTCTTTTTATC
>JAAGZM010000551.1 GCA_024206355.1 Gammaproteobacteria bacterium
CGAACGTCGTGCTAAGTCTGTTGCTCAATACCTAATGAACTACGGTCTTTCTGAAAACCAAATATCTGTAGTATCTTATGGTGAAGAACGTCCAGCTGACGCAGGTCACATGGAAAATTCTTTGGCAAAGAATCGTCGAGTTGAAGTTGTTTACCAATAATCTGTTTCTCGATTAGTAATACTTAATGATATTCGAACTAATTAAAGCTTCTCGTTCTGTATTCAAAACCGGAAGCTTTTTATTCGCGCTGATATTTTTATCAAGTGTAATTTCTGCTGCGGAAGTAACACGTTCTCTATCATTAGAAGATAGAGTTAGAATTCTCGAGCAACAGTTATCATCTGCTAATCGTATGCGTGCAGAGTCTCAGTTTGAAATTACCAATCTACAAAATGAAGTAAGAGCGTTACGTGGGCTTGTCGAAGAGCAAGGCTACCAACTTCAGCAAATCATCACTCGTCAGCGTGAGTTTTATCGAGATATCGATCAACGCATGGGGCAAATAAATAACTCTGATACACCAGTAAACGTAACTGTTCCTAAAGAAACAATTTCTGACAATCAGAATTCGTCAATTTCTGATGTAGTTATAAACGATAAACCTGTGGCTATTTCAGAGTCTAACGAAGATCTTGTGGTTACTACTACTGTTCCTATTGTTGATGATACTCAAATCCGTGCTGAATATGACCAAATATTCCCTCTTGTTCGTGGCAAACGTTACGATGATGCTATTGCTGGCTATCAGCAGTTCATTGCTAAATATCCTGACAGTATTTTTGTTGCTAATTCACGTTATTGGTTGGCCCAGATTTATTCTGTTCAAGGTCGCACCGATGAATCAGAAAGAGAATATCTTAACGTCGCTCAACAATACGCTACTTCTCCTAAGGCTCCAGACGCCTGGTTGAAACTAGGTAAACTCTATGAAACTAAAGGTGAATCTGATAAAGCTCTAAATGCCTACAACCATGTTGTAACCGAATACAGTACTTCTACAGCTGCTCAAATGGCTGTCAATCGACTTCAGGCGCTTAAGTCTTCTAACTAAGCTTTTAAAAACGTTCTTACCTGTTGGTTTTATCGCATCATAGCTCTAACATATCCTGACACGCCACTAGTACATCCATGTAGACTAAATTCTGCCATCCATGGCTCCATATTGTCTGAATACGTTAGATCAATGCTGCTCTTTGGTTGCTGGACTGGTTGCAAGTTGTATTAACAACGTTCTTACCTGCTAGTTTTATCGCATCATAGCTCTAACATATTCTGACACGCCACTAGTACATCCATGTAGGCTAAATTCCGCCATCCATGGCTCCATATTGTCTGAATACGTTAGATCAATGTTGCTCTTTGGTTGCTGGAGGATTGGTTGTATGTTGTTTTAACACTCCTTGTAACAATCAAAAATAGGGTGCAGGTGCTTACTCATCTAACACTGACCATACGAAGCCATGGATGGCGTAGTTGAGCCCACATGGACGTGCTCGTGGCGTGTCAGAGTTAGATGAG